>CAIPJU010000038.1 GCA_903865465.1 uncultured Bacteroidota bacterium | reverse complement strand
GCCAGGAAGGAGGGACCCGAATATTTTGTCACCTTCGACGATATTCTAACCAAAGCTGATATAATAACTGCTCATGTACCACTTACTTTTGAAGGCAAAGATAAAACCTTTCATCTTTTCAATAGGCAGAGCTTTAGTAAGATGAAAAAGGGTACCTGGTTCATTAATTCATCGAGGGGTGAGGTAACAGATACGACCGCACTTAATGAAGCGCTCATTTCCGGGGTCCTGGCCCGAGCTATTCTTGATGTCTGGGAGAATGAGCCTGATATCGATCCTGACCTTTTGGACAAAGCTTTTATTGCCACACCGCATATTGCAGGTTATTCTACTGACGGAAAAGCAAATGGAACGGCAATGATCGTAAATTCATTATCGCGTTTTTTTAACCTTCCGCTTACTGACTGGTACCCTGCGGACGTTCCATCGCCAAGTAATCCTTTGATAGAGATAAATGCAGGAAAGAAAACCATGCAGAAGATCATTGAGGAAGCAGTATTACATTCCTATGATATTTCGGCCGACGACAGCAGGTTCAGGTCCTCACCTCCGGATTTTGAAAAGCAGAGAGACGATTACCCGTTGCGACGGGAGTTTACATCATATTCAGTAACCTTGAACGGCGGAACCAAAAATGTCATGGAGATAATTGAGGCGTTGGGATTCAAATTAATTTTGTAGATAAAATTGGCGAAAAAGGGTACGGGTTTCAAACCCGCGCCAGCTATGCTTCGTTATAGTCCTGCTCCCTGCGCCTTTTATCTTTTACCTTTTATCTTATTTTTAAATTGCTTTCTCGGGCACCAATGCCTCCGCGTATTCTTTCACCTGAAAGACAAATGCCTGCAGCCTTGTGTCAAGCGAAACAGAATCCTGCCCGTCATATGCAATATTTATGAAAGGAATGTTGTTGTGATCCTTTCTGAAGGTGTCGCTTACTGAAGCAATGAGGGTTCCAGGCATACACGTAAATGGCAGAATTGCCGCAATACCTGCTATTCCTTTTCTGGCCAGAGCCACTGAGGTGCCAAGTGCAATTGGCGGATCGCCGTCGTAATTATGGTCAACATAGTTGTTGCACATACTTAACATATCATGAAGAGAGATATCCTTTTCATGATCGGTCATTTTTTTAATTCCGCGCAGCAGGGATTCTGCAATTATCTCTTGTCCTATACCCTGTATTTTTGACTTAATGATTCCTTTCGTGTCGTTTTTCCACCTGCTGTCGCGTGTGTACCTGTGAGTAGAGTAGGCTAACCATTCTGCAATTGGTCCGACAAGAACTTCAACCCCGAGTTCCTCGAGCCTGTTGGCGATATTACCGTTGCAGTTGGAATTGTCGCGCATAAATATCTCACCAATGAGCCCAACCACAGGCTTTCTCCGCTCCTTATCAATGTTTACTGACAGAAAATTGTGAACGATATCTGTCAGGACACCATGGAGGCCTTTTGACCCTTTTTCGATGCAACTTTCAAGTCTTAAGAGCGAACTATTATAGAGCATGTCACATTCGCCCTTATTGATTTCATACGGGCGTGTTTCCCTGAAGATTTTCCTGAGGAAATCAGCAACAACGAATGCTTTCCATGCATTGATTCTGAATTTCTGACTATGTTCGCCTGCAACATCATCGTAGGATGTATCGTTTGAGGGAGTAATAAGTTCAGCCTTCTGAAAGCCAAGCCTGTCGAATAATATTCTGTGAAACTGGTTGTACTGACCGAACCTGCAAGGTCCGTTATGATCGGGCATGAAGAAACTTATTTTAGAAGGATCGGCGCCAGGTTCCATAAGCTTCTTCAGGAAACTTCCGGTGGTGCATATCATAGGGAAGCACTCTTTCGAAGAAGTATATTTTCTGCCTAAAGCCAGATCTTCTTCGGTCTGCTTTGGCAGTACCTCGGCAAGGAGGCCGCAACTTCTGGCAGCGGCGGCTATCAGGTAGGCCGAATCGTTCATGTAAGGAAAATACATTACCCTGTCTATCTGCGGTGCAGCTTGTCCGGCCCTGGGCCTGAATATCTCGACTTCCTTCTTCTCATTTTTTTCATAACCATCAAGGCTGTCGAGGAAAGCTTCAATACGTGTCACCATTCCGGCATCAGCTGAATGTTCATCCACTTCGAGGTGAAGGAAAGGCTTCCCTTTTAATTCCTCAGTTACATAATGCCAGATGAAAGAATCTGGTCCGCAGCGGAAATTGCTAAGGTAAACCGCATGAACTCTGTCATTATTTGCCACATACTGTGCGGCGGCAAGGATCTTTTGTCCATTTGGCCAGTACATATTCCTGTAGCTGCTGAATACTTTATCGTAGGATAGGTCCAGCATGTCCAGAGGAATAGGCATAACATTCTGATTTATAAGCTTTTCTATTAAGCCAAGATTCAGATGCGGATCGCCTGAATTATATGGCCTGCCAAGAAGGACCACCGGCCTGCAGTCTGGCGGAATATTGCCCAACACCTCTTTCCCGAAATCAACTAGCCTTTTTTCAAAAGCTGTCTGAATTGCATCAGCTTTGTGAACCGATTCAGTTATTTTCTTTTTACTTATTCCGAATTTTGAGTTAAAATATTCTGTCATCTCCTTCATCAGAGCTCTTTCGAAATAACGGAAGTGCAATGCTGGAGTGAGAACCTTTGAATCATCCAGTTTCCCGCGCAGGGCAGAACGTACCATAAACGGATAGGTCTGAATCCATGGACAATTGCAGTTATTTGTAGGGTTTCCTTCTCTCTTCTTTCCATTTATGATAAATGGCAGAAATATATAATCAACGTGCTTTTCAACAAGGTCGATGACATGTCCGTGCATAAGTTCAACAGGGAGGCAGGTTTCGGTACTCATGGTTTCTATTGCCAATGTAACAAGAGATTTGTCAGATTCCCTTGAGATAACCACATCGAATCCAAGTTCTTCAAAGAAAGTTCTCCAGAATGGAAATTGCTGCCAGAAGACCATAAGGGCCCTGGGTATTCCGATTGTTTTTACCGAATGGGTTTCTTTTTCCTGGTAACCTTCAAGTAACATTTCATTCCTCTTCAAAAAAAGGTTAGGGATGTTATCAGCTGTTTTTTTCCTGTCGTCGGTTTCATATTTTTCACATCGGCCTCCATAGAATAATGATTTTATCTCGCCAGCTATCTTTACACGCCTTATCTCGCAGTGATTGGAGCAGGACTGGCACACAAACAGGCTGATATCATAGGAGGCATTCCTTACATCGAATCCCTTGAACCTGGTTTTCTGCCCGCCTCTCATTGACTTTTGGGCGAGGATGGCAGCTCCAATTGCCCCTGTAACGTCGAAGTGAGGAGGAATAATAATCTTCTTTCCAACAACATGCTCAAATGCTGCAACAACCGCTTTATTGTTTGTTACACCACCCTGAAAAAAAATCTTGTCTCCTATTTTTCTGTCACCAACAACCTTTTGAAGGTAATTATATACAATTGAGTATGCCAATCCACCGACGAGATTCTCATTTCTTGCACCTTTTTGCATGAAGGAATTGAGGTCCGATTCCATAAATACGGTACATCGGTCGCCAAGTTTAACAGGGCTTTCCGAATTTAATGCCATATCGCCAAACTCATCTATTATTTTAATATTGAGTTTTTCAGCCTGTTCTTCCAGGAATGAACCAGTGCCGGCGGCACATACCTTGTTCATTTCAAAGTCAACTACAACGCCGTTTTCAATACTGATGAACTTGGAATCCTGGCCTCCTATTTCGAATATAGTATCAACAGTGGGATCGTAATCGATTGCCGCTGTTGCCTGGGCGGTGATTTCGTTCCTTATGATGTCGGCACCAATGAAATCACCTGTAAGATATCTGCCTGAACCAGTAGTACCGGCTCCAACTACAATTACATCATCACCTACTTCATTGTATATTTCCGTCATTCCCCTCTGTATTGCCTCCAAAGGTTTCCCGGCAGTTGGCAGGTATCTCCTGGCAATTACCTTGTGTTGATCATCGATCAGAACTACATTTGTACTGAGTGAACCTATGTCAAGACCGAGATAGACCTGTAGCTTCTCTGATTTGTTCCTGACGAAGCGGACCTCTTTCCTGTATTCGGCAGCAGATTCAACCAGGGGAGGCAGGCTGGCAAATTCAACGATTGGACCTGAAAGGTATTCTTCAATCTTTGCTAGTCCGGGGAAATGGTTCATGCGTAGGTTATTGGACCGGGCATAAAAAACTGCACCTATTGCACCCATCGAAGCGTGATGTGGAGAAATAATCAGTTCATCGGCCGAAAGTGACAGAACCTCCCTGAAAGCCCTTATCATTCCTGTATTTGCAGCAACACCTCCGGAAAAGATTACCGGTTTAATAATCTCCTTGCTTCTTGCAACATTGCTTCTGAAATTCCGGGCAAGGGCAAAGCATAATCCTGCAACTATATCGTGGAGCGGAGTCGCAATCTGCTGGTGGTGTATCATGTCGCTTTTGGCAAAGACACTGCATCGGCCTGCTATTCTTGGAGGACTTATTGATTTAAGTGCCATCTCACCGAATTCATTCTCGATTGATACTCCAATCCGCCGTGCCTGTTGGTCGAGAAAAGAACCCGTTCCGGCAGCACAAATACTGTTCATTTCAAAATCAACAAGTCGTGTCTGTCCGTTAGCTTCATCTTTATCAAGGATAATCAGCTTTGAATCCTCACCTCCGATCTCAATAATGGTTCTTGCATCAGGATACAATCTGCTGGTCGAAGTAGCCTGCGCAATTATCTCATTTACAAATACTCCACCAATCAGACCGCTTGCAACTTTTCCACCGGCCCCTGTAATGGCAATACCATTCAATGGCAAATCCCTAAATTTTGCTGTTACTTCATACAGTCTGTCTCTCAGGATATTAAACGGTCGGCCGTGCAGGTAGTCATAATACTCCCCGATAATATTGTTTTCTTCATCAATAATTACAGTGTTTAATGAAACTGAACCTATATCAAATCCAAGAAATATTCCTTTTTCTGAGAAAGATGAGTTAGATTTGATAGTGCTCATAGTTTATATTTTAGTATAAATCAGATATATAGATTCTCTAAGAAACAGAGGTGCACTATCAAATATACTAAAAAATCCGGATTTTTTAGTATATTCCGGATTGATCAGTATGATATATATTATGTTTTATACCCATTCTTCCTCAAGAACATCGCCATTTATACCTGCAATTATTTTCTTAACCGGGACTTTTCTTGTGGCTTTGGAAAGTGCTGTCCTTACCATCTGTAGTAATCCTCCGCAACATGGAACCTCCATCATAAGTACTGTTATTGTATTTACTTTAGCTATATCGATCATGGCTATCAGCTTTTCAACATATGAATCAGTTCCCTGATCAAGTTTAGGGCAGGCGATGGCGAGTGATTTTCCCTTGAGCTGACTACTGTGAAATCCTCCCATTGAAAATGCTGCACAATCGGCTGCAAGCAACAGATCAGCGCCTCTGAAATAGGGAGCATTTGGATTAATCAGATGCATCTGAACGGGCCATTGTCTCAATTCAGAGGGATGGTCGGCAACAGGCTGTCCTGTGATTCTGGTTTCAGGTATTGCCATTGTTCTTGAACCGGGACATCCTCCGCCATTATTGCCATGATTATGAAATTCTGCTGCAAGACCTGCAATTACCGGTTTTTGTTTTCCGTGGTAGTGAACCTCACTGATCACTTCGTCGAGATTAAATATCAACTCCTCCCTGTGACTTCTCAGGTAACCAACTCCCTCCTGCAAAAAACCTGTCTCTCCATGGTCTTTAAGATGCTTAAGGTGGGCTATTATAGTATTCTTACCTTTATGTTTCATCTGTTCCAATACCTTGATTTCATCATATGGATCTGCCTCGCGGGTTTCAATAGTAATGGCACCCTCGGGGCAATGTCCGATACAAGCGCCAAGGCCATCGCACATAAGTTCACTAACGAGTCTTACTTTTCCGTCAATAACCTGTAATGCGCCTTCGTGGCAGTTAGGTACACAAGCACCGCATCCATTGCATAACTCTTCGTCAATTCTCAGG
>CAIPJU010000037.1 GCA_903865465.1 uncultured Bacteroidota bacterium | reverse complement strand
GACAATTACAAAGTCGTTGTTTCCATAGCTTATCTTGATTGATTCGGGTAATCTTGGTCTTATGCTCAGGAAATAAAGCTCACCAGCCTTGTTCGGATCCCGGGCATACTGTGTAAGAGTAATTGTGATTTTCTTCCCCTTTTTCGTCCACCAGGCCTTGTCGATCCAGTATAAAATAATATGATGCCAGAAAATATCGGGTGAGAGTGTCATCCCCGGAAATTGTTCCAGAATTCCGTCGTTGTGATTAAAAGCAGGATCGAGTGGTATTTCCCCTGGGAAAGTTATACTGATTTCAATTGATCCTGAACAGGGAACAATACCAAATTCAATAATTCCTGTTATGAGCAATTCTGTTCCCAGCCTGATTATTCCCTCGGTCATCTCATTCACGGCGTACACCAGCCTGAATTGCGACTCTTCCTTTACATTCGACGCTTCACTCCAGTGCCTGACAAAGGGCTCCACTTTATTTATTGAAGCTGCCTCAATTGGTAATGAAAACCTCGAACTAATATCCTGGGTAGCCATAAGACGAAGTTAATGGAAAATTCAGAAAATTATTAAGAATATGGAATACCTTAAAAATAACAGGATAAGTGCGAATCGTCATGAAGCCTGCCTTCAAAGTGAAACCAATATCTGATATGTCAATGTCATATCAGGCGAAAAATTCCAGCCGGGTTAAATACAACCTGTGTTTCCAGAACTTCCAGTTTAATGGCAAAGTATTTTTTCAAATTCTTAAAGACGACACATATATGATTTGCAAATTCAAAAATAGTTTTTACCTTTGCCCCTCAATTTAAAGGAAATTGAAGGGATAAAAACAGATTTAAGGCATCTTTAATAAGTTATAAATCGTACTAACAAGCACCTGTCGAGGTGTAACTTATTAAAATTCTGAATTTACTGTTATCCACTGGTAATTGAAAATTAATTTAAGGAATAAGATAAAAGCATGGCAAATCACAAGTCATCCGAAAAAAGGATAAGGCAGACCGAAGTTAGAAAAGACAATAACAAGTATTATGCAAAAACAACGCGTAATGCACTCAAGGCTATACGATCAACTAACAACAAGGAAGAGGCAACGGCTTTGCTTCCAAAATTAACTGCAATGCTCGATAAACTGGCAAAGAAGAATATCATTCACAAAAACAAGGCTTCAAACCTGAAGTCGTCGATTGTTAAGCATGTAACTAGCTTATAATAATTTTATGATAAAGTCCAGGGCTGTACCGCAAGGTGCAGCCTTTTTTATTGTTGCGAAATAAGAATTTCTTTTTTCTTTTCCCTCTCATTTCTTATCTTGCATAGGCTATCTAATATTTCGCTGCATGTCACTTAAAATAACCGACTGGGCTGCCGGTGACAGACCCAGAGAGAAGCTCCTCGAACGGGGAGCTGCAGCTCTTTCGGATGCCGAGCTGCTTGCAATCCTTATCAGTTCGGGTACAAGAGAGAAGTCGGCAGTAGACCTCGGACGCGAACTACTTAACACTGTTGATAATAATCTGAACAGCCTCGGCAAGCTCAGTGTTGCCGATATTAAAAAGCTCCATGGAATTGGCGATGCCAGGGCTGTAACAATAATTGCAGCACTTGAATTGGGAAGAAGACGCAAGCTGACTGAAGTACCCGACGTTCCACAAATTAAATCTTCCCGCGATGTGGCCGACATATTCCAGCCTCTTCTGGCCGACCTGGCACACGAGGAGTTCTGGATACTTTACCTCAACAGGTCGAACAGGGTAATACATAGAATGAAACTCAGCCAGGGAGGAGTCAGCGGTACTGTCACAGATGTAAGGCTTGTAATGAAAAAGGCAATTGAATATCTTGCATCAGGAATCATTGTCTGTCATAACCATCCATCGGGAAACCTTAACCCAAGTGAATCAGATTCAAAAATCACACAAAAGATCAAAGAAGCTGGCAGTTTGATGGACATTCAGCTCCTCGATCATCTTATTATTTCTGATAAGGATTATTACAGCTTTGCCGACAACGGGCTCCTCTGATTAAGTTATCCGAATAATTTCAGCCCGCCGGTATCTTTACAACTAAAAAGCAGTGTTGAAATTGTCTTTTTTAAAACAGGATGTACGACATCAGGAGCTAACTCGGCAAATGGTACCAGGACAAATTTTCTCAGATGCATTGATGGATGGGGG
>CAIPJU010000036.1 GCA_903865465.1 uncultured Bacteroidota bacterium | reverse complement strand
TCAGGAGCTAAGTGATAAGAAGTTTTTTCTTATATCCGGGCCATGTGTAATTGAAGAAGAAAAGATAATGATGGCTACAGCGGAGAAACTTAAGCTCTTGTCACAGAAACTGGATCTCCCTGTCATATATAAGTCATCCTTTATGAAGGATAACAGGAGTTCTGTAGATTTTTTTGCAGGACCAGGGCTTGATGTGGGTTTGAGGATGCTTGAAAAGATCAGAAATACCTTTGATTTGCCTGTTTTATCCGATATTCATTATCCCGATCAGATAAAATCCGCCGCTGATGTGCTTGACATTATTCAGATTCCTGCTTACCTTTGCATGCAGACAATTTTGATTGTTGAAGCTGCAAAGACAGGGAAGACAATTAATCTTAAACACGGTCAATTTATTTCACCCGAGAATATGGCTAAACCCGTGAAAAAAATTGAATCCCAGGGAAACAACAACATCATTCTTACTGAAAGGGGCTATACGTTCGGATATAATGATCTGGTAGTAGATCCAAGAAGTTTTTATGAGATGAGGAAATTTGACTATCCGGTTGTTTTCGATATTACTCACAGTATCCGGAAATATGGAATTCCAAGTTCTGACCCAAAAGGAGGAATGAGAGAGTATCTGCCTGTATTATCACGAGCTGGAGTGGCTGCAGGTGTTGATGGCATTTTTATTGAAGTTCATCCCGATCCTGCAAATGCAAAATGTGATGCTGCAAGCCAGCTCAGGCTTGACGATCTTGAGAGTTTCATCGCGCCTCTCATTGAAATACACAATGTTGAAAAAAAATTCCGGTTAAATTAAAATTATAATACGATGGAGCTATTTCTTGATTCAGTAAAATTTGATGAAGTTCAAAAAGCTAATGATCTTGGATTCCTGGCAGGTTTGACAACTACGCCTACTTTCATGAAAAGAGAAGGGATTACGGATGTAGATTCAGTCATAATGCAGTTGTCAAAAATTACAAATATGCTGATGGTCGAATCCTTAGGCACTTCTGCTGTGGAAATTATCAAAGAGGCGGAAAGACTTTTGAGCCTCGGTTTAAACAAGGAGACTACCGTATTTAAAATCCCTATAACACTTGAAGGTGCTAAGGCCTGCAAGATTCTTACCGACAAAGGCTTAAAAGTAAATCTTCACCTCATTTACACTATTCAGCAAGCCTACATAGCATTTTGTGCCGGAGCTACCTATATCTGTCCATTGGTAGGCAGGTTGCAGGATCAGGGACAGGATGCCCTGAGTCTCGTGGAACAATGTGTCAAAGCTACTGAAAGGTACAATTATAAGACAAAAGTGATGTTCTCTTCGGTCAGGAGTATTGAACACGTCAGAAATGCATTAAATATAGGAGCTCATGCCTGCACGATGCCATGGAATATCCTGAAACAACTCTGCGAGAATCATTTTACCGAATTGGGGATAAGGCAATTTATTGAGCACACCGAGATGTCAAATACCAAAGCCTCCGATCTGGTGAAGTCGGAGAATATTTTTCTTGATATCAATTCAACTGTCCTCGATGCCCTCATTCAGATGACGAAATCGCAAACAGGAGCCTGTATCGTGCTAAATGATAATAAAGAGATCTACAGAATCTTTACCGACGGAGATCTTAGAAGGCTTATCAAGAATAATCAGAATAATCTGGCCAGCAAGAAGTTTACCGATCTCGAGCCTAATTTACCCATATCAGTCGGAGTCAGAGCTTCGCTTGATGAAATTATAAACCTTTTTAAATCCAAAGAGGTAGATAATATTGTAGTTCATGACAATAATGTCCCAGTCGGAATTATTGACATCCAGGATATATTAAAATGGTTTTAGAGCAGGAATTTGTCAATCTGGGAGCTGCCTTTCTCACTCCTGCCGGGGAAATAAATTCAGCTCTGGCCGGGATTAAAGCCTTCGTCTTCGATTGGGATGGAGTTTTTAATGACGGAAGAAAATCAAGCCACATCGACAGTACCTTCTCGGAGATTGATTCCATGGGGATCAATCTCCTGAGATTCGATTATTGGTTGCGAAAGGGAGAGATTCCGCTGATCTATATCATTACAGGAATGAAGAACAACGAAGCCGTTGAATTTTCGAAAAGGGAACACTTCAACGGGATCTATATCAACACCAAAAATAAACGCCAGGCGCTCGAAAGTATATGCATCAATAATAAAATATCATCAAAAGAGCTTGCATTTTCTTTTGATGATGTCCTGGATATTGAAGTGGCAGGAATGAGTGGAGTGTCGTTTTTTGTTGGAAGGAAATCAAATCCATTGCTTACTGATTACATAAAAGAGAACCATGTATGCAATTACATTACAGCATTTTCTGGCGAAAATAATGCTGTCAGGGAAATTTGCGAGTTGATAATAGGATTATCAGGAGATTACAAAAAGACAGTGGAACTCAGAATTCAATTTACAGGTGAATATGAGGAATACCTGAGGAAGAGAGGTTCAATAAGTACAGATATTGAAATGCTCTCACAATCGTGATTCTTAAGCTCCGAAAATTCTAAGTCCAGGAAACAATCAGCTACATAAGGTTGTACCATTCGATGATCCTCTCCGTGGTCACATGCTTCTGCCATTCCAGTCCAAATGCATGACGCCACATATGATCAAGCCCGAAAGCCGTAACAGCCATTTTTTCAACCTGTTCCTTAGTAAATTCCTTTGAGATATGCATGGGAAGATCAATTTCATGTAGCTCAACCATTTTATGAAATTCCCTGACATGCTCGCCATAAACATCTTCAAGATTATTGAATGCAATACAATTAGCTATCCCATGATGGAGGCCAAGTACATATGAAAGTCCATACGACAATGCATGGCATACACCTACTTCGCTATGACCAATACTAAGGCCGCCAAAATATGAAGATACCATCATTTTTTCATCTGCCTCTTCGCGGGTAAGATTTGCATTAAGGAAAACTTCCCTGCATAAATTCTGCGACTGGATCGCATATGAATCACTAATGCTGTTCCTGTTAATCCCATCCATTGACTCAACATTATGTATATATGAGTCCATGCCCGTAAAAAATCGTTGGTTTTTAGGGCAATCCTTAATCAATTCTGGATCCATAATAATAAGATCAAAGGGAGTAAACTCTCCCTTAATGCCAAGTTTCTTCACAGGTCCGGTGAGAACGGCAGTCATTGAAACCTCAGCTCCGGTTCCGGAGAGGGTCGGTACTCCTATATGATAAACAGCAGGTACTTTAGCCAGATTCAATCCCTGATATAATGTTGAAGAGCCTTCATTTGTAAGCATAACCGAAACAGCTTTGGCATAGTCCATTGTACTTCCTCCTCCAATGCCAATTACGGCTGATGCCATATGACTTTGTGATTCTTTAATCTGATCACTTATCTTGTCAACAAGCGAAGTTTTTGGTTCATCATCTACATTAACCCAAATAATATAGTCCCCTCCCTTTAGCGGAATTCTGTCGGAGAGGGGCTTCTCCTTAAAATAATCATCTACAAGAAATACAAAATAAGAGTCTTTATCTTTTCTCATTTCGTCCAAGATATCACCCATCTGATTAAAACTCCCTTTGCCAAAAAGAGATTTTGGAACTGATTTAATAATCCTGTACATAGTTTGGTTTTATTGTATTATAAGAGCGCTTCTCTTAATGCCTTCTTTATATTCTCCGAGAGTAACTGCAGGTCTGAATCAGTCCAGGTAATTCTTATCTGGATTGAAATTAATCGCGACATAATCTTATCTGATTCCGGGAGCTGAAGGGTTTTATAGTCTTGTAGGGGTTTTAACGCTGAGATACCTTGTGGTGAGGCAGTTTTCAACATTTTCAAATGGTCCCAGTTCTTAAAATAGTGGTAATTATTATCATACCAGTAGGCATAGCTAACGCCATGTTTATCGAACGTTTTCAATACCTTACGGGCAGATTGCTCATCTTCAAGGAAAAAATCAAGAAATGTAGCACTGTCGCCATTCACATCAGGAACCTTTCTAAAGCTAATTTGGGGAAATCCGTAAAATGCATCGACTAGTTTAGATTTATTTGCACGCTGGCGTTCAAGAATATAAGGAAGTTTTCTGAACTGTGCGAGGCCAATGGCAGCATGCAGCTCACTTATTCTGTAATTTGTGCCGAGAAGTGGGTGTGGCTCTGCTCCCCGGTTGTTTCCCGTATGATTGTGCCCGTGATCGGAAAATTGGGATGCAATCTCATAAACCGATTGATCATCAGTAAGGATGGCTCCTCCCTCACCGGCAGTTATGATTTTAAAAAAATCAAATGAAAAAACTGCAATTTTACCAAAGGTTCCAAGAGCTCTGCCCCTGAAGGTCGCTCCTATAGCCTGAGCAGTATCTTCAATAAGAAGAAGATTATGCTTCTTACAGAGGTCAGCAATTTCATCGATCTGTGCCATTGATCCGCACATGTGTACCAGCATAACGGCCCTGGTACGAGGAGTGATAACTTTTTCGATGGCAGCCGGGTTAAGACATAAGGTTTCATCGATCTCGGCAAAAACCGGAACTGCTCCGGCCATCAATACCGCCTCAACAGGGGCAATGAAGGTGAAAGGAGGCAAAATTACTTCATCTCCGAATCCAATGCCACAACCAGCAAGTGCAAGGTTGTCGGCTGAAGTGCCACTCGAAGTCAGGTGAGCATAACGGATACCATGGTAAATGGCCAGTTCATTCTCAAATGATCTGGCTTTCCAATGACCATTTCTCTGCTGGTCATGATTATAGCGAAACAGGATTCCTGATTCAAGGACATCCATTATCTCTTTTTTTTCCTCTTCCCCAAACAACTCAGTACCGGGCATCTTAAACAAATATTAGTTTATTCTTCAAAAATACAAAAATGTACCTTAACAATCATCTGTTGACAGGATTTTGATGATGTTCTGTGCAGAGTAACTAATGAATCATCTGTTGACTTAACATTAATTGCCTCTGCCTTTTGGCTTAGAAGTATCGTCTGAGAAATTTTTCCAAAAAAAGTAAAAGATCAAAATACTTCCGGATGGTTTGTTTTCAGTTTTCATATTTCCAAATAACCAAAAGGCTTTATTTCAACATCTTTGAATATGATAAATTTGATTAAATCAAAAGTCCGTAAAAATTCCTGAACGATTCCAGCTTTCTTCTGTTGAAGTTTAATAAAATTATGAATAATCATGGAAACAGGAGATATAATGCTTTATAAACAGGCTTACC
>CAIPJU010000035.1 GCA_903865465.1 uncultured Bacteroidota bacterium | reverse complement strand
CCTCTGCTGCAGCCCTGGTTTTGTTCGATAACGGAAAATCAAGTTTCGAAATTAACTCTGATAAGGAATTTCAAATCCATTTTGAGCGGCATAATGCGATCAGGATTTTCAAACAATCCGCCTTCCCGGCAGCAGAAATAAAAATAAAACTGTACAAGGATGGACCAGTACATGAAAAGCTTTTAGAATTAAAAGTCGTAACCTACAATCTTGAAGATGGTAAAATTGTAAAGTCGAAACTCGATAATGATAATATCTATACGTCGGAAACCAAGTACTATTCCGAAGTTAAATTTGCTTTTCCAAAGGTTAAGGAGGGCTCGGTACTTGAACTAAGTTATACTATTATCTCTGACTTTATGTACAATTTCAGAGGCTGGACATTTCAAAGTTCTTACCCGACCAGATGGAGTCAATACAGGTATGATATTCCTGAATACTACAGTTACAGGCAGTCATCCAAGGGATACTTAAACTTTGATGTTAATTCAAAGGGAAGGACCCAGGAAACTTTCAGTTATAAATCATCAGCTGACTCCAAGGATTTATGGGATCCCAGTCAGGGTTCGCAAATTAAGATGGAAACGTTAAAATATTATAGCACCAAAGGAATACTTGCCATAAAAGACGTTCCGGCTTTTATGGAGGAACCCAATATAGATTGCCTGTATAACTACCTTCAGTCGATTGAATTTGAATTAAGCAGTATCCAATATCCAAATTCCGGGATAAAAGAATACACAGAATCTTGGGAATCAGTTAATAAGAGGGTAATGGAGAATGAAGATTTCGGAAGGCTATTGACTGGTAATTCATTTGTAAAGGATACCGTTACGGCTATTTGCAGCGGGAAGACGAGTGAAACAGCAAAAGCCATTTCCATTTACGACTATCTGCTTCACAGGATGAAATGGGACGGCTCTTATAGGATTTGGGCAATGAAAGGATTAAAAAAACCATTCAGCGAAAGAGTTGGAAATTCCTCTGAAATAAATCTTTTGCTTACCATGATGCTTCAGACTGCCGGGCTCAAGGCAAACCCGGTATTATTCAGCACACGCGATAACGGAATTGCTCTTTCATCTTTTCCAACTATTTCAAAGTTTAATTCAGTTTTGACATCTGTGAATATTGACGGAAAAGGTTACCTGGTTGACGCTACCGAACCAAATTGTCCTTTTGGAGTTCTTCCTCTGAATGACATTAACGGGACCGGAAGAGTTTTGAATCAAACAGGTGGTGATTGGGCAAAGCTTGAACCGGTATGTAAATATGAAGTTTCATCCACTTATTCTTTGAAGATTGACCAGGAGGGCAAATTTGCGGGTAGTATAACTGAAAATAATGATGGTTACGCAGGAATCCTTCTCAGGAGCAAAATCAGGTCAGAATCAGGAAGAAGTGAATATTTTAAGAAGCTTCAGGAGAAAGTTAAAGGCTTAACAATTAACAAATATTCAGTTGGTGCTGAAACTGATATTTACAAACCATTGATTGACACTATGAATGTGGACATTGAAGAAAACTCTGAATTGGTTGGGAACAATATTATCTTTAGACCACTTCTGTTTGAGATAGTTGAAAAAAATCCCTACACCCTTGAAGAGCGAAAATATCCGGTTAATTATAATTATCCAGTCTCGGAACATTATACATTTATTTACACCCTTCCTGACCACTATGTTATAGAATCGCTTCCACAGTCGGCCACATTAAAAACACCCGATAATTCCATTCTGATTTCCTATAATATAAAAGCTGAAGGGAATAAGATAACTCTCATCTATAATTATGAAGTAAATAAAACTTTGTTCATGCCGGAGGATTATAAGAATGTGAAAGCATTTTATGATCAGATTGTAAAAAAGCATGCTGAACAAATTATTTTAAAGAGAGATTCATAATAAAACTTCCAATAAATAGAAATCGGATCTGATAATTCCTGCATATATGAAAAAGGAAATCCTTCTTGTTTTGTTATTACCGGGATTTTTAACCTTGCAGTTAAACGGACAGAATTATCAAGTGTCAGCCATTCCCGATAGTTTAAAGGAGGATGCCCATAGTGTTATCCGTGAATATTCAGAAACCATTGAGTTAAAATCATCTGACAGTGGAACCGATAGAGTTCATAAGGTAATTACAGTGCTTGACAGTGAGGGAGAAAGCGATGCAACCCTTCAGTTATATTATGATAAAAACAGCTCTGTTTCAGTTAAGGAGATTGTCTTCTATGATTCAAACGGAATGAAGATTAAATCGGTTAAGACTTCAATGGTACAGGATTATCCGGCTTTTGCCTCCTATGAACTTTATTCCGATGACAGGATTAAATTCTATCAGCCAAAAAATGCAGAGAGACCTTATACGGTTGAATATAGTTATCAGATTGACCGATCGAATATTATCAGCCTTGGAAGGTGGATGGTTGTTGATGGCTATAATCAGTCACTTCAAAATGGCTCATTAACCCTTCAATACCCTTCCGAAATTAAAATAAACAAGAAAGAAGTGGGCCTTCGGGGTATATCGTCGGGTAATAATGGTAAAACAGTCACTGAGGTCTGGACAGCTGCCAACATGAAAGCCATTAAGGCTGAACCTTACAATCCCGGAACCATCGAAGCAGTTCCCTCTGTTTATCTTATGCCCTCTGATTTACAATACGACCGATATGAAGGTAAATCAGATACCTGGGAAGATTACGGTAGGTGGGTAAACAAATTATATGAGGGAAGGGATGTTATAGCACCTGAAGAGAGCCTCCAACTCGCACCTGTGCTGGCTGAAATCACTGATCCGGTTAAAAGGATTGAATACCTGTATAAGTATATGCAGAGCGGGACCAGGTACATTGCAGTTATTCTTGGAATAGGAGGATATCAGCCATATGATGCAAAAGCAGTGTACAGAACGGGATATGGAGAGTGTAAAGCATTGAGTAATTACATGCATTCCCTGCTTAAACTGGCAGGAATAAAATCCTATTTAGCCCTTGTCTCTGCTGGAAACAACAGGACTCCAATTTTCCGTGATTTTCCGAACTTTTCCCAGTTCAATCACGTAATTGTTTGCGTTCCAATAGAAAAAGATACAATCTGGCTTGAATGCACTGATCAGAAAATTCCTATGGGATTCATAGGCGGATTCACAGATGACAGGGATGTATTACTATTGACAGAAAACGGAGGCATATTTGCTCACACCAAAAAGTATGGTATGGGTGACAATTTAAGAACCAGTAAAACAGAGTTTGTCATAGACTCCACAGGAGCTGCCTTACTTAAAACTCATACATTTTATAAAGGATTGAGATACGATAATATGATATCTTTTTTAAGATCCCCTTCTGACGAACAAAAACAATGGCTTTACAATAATTCATTATTACCATCATTTAAAATTCAATCATTTAATTCAAAGGAAGAATTAGGGCAAAACCCCGGCGTTAGTATTGATGAATTGGCAACCTCCGGAAATTATTGTTCTTTTTCAGGTAACTATGTAATAATGCCGTTAAATATGATTAACGTTCAGAAACCAACACAAAAGATAACTAAAGCAAGAAAATCAGAATTCTGGCTTGGAAGAGGATTCATTGAACACGACACTATAGTATATAAACTTCCTGTCAGATGGACTCCGGAGTCACTTCCAAAGGGAATGACGGTCCAATCCAAATTCGGCAATTATTCATTTTCGATAGCTTCAGATGACCATGAGCTGATATATATCCGAAATTTTGATCTTAGGGGTGGAACTTACAAACCTGAGGACTATAAACAATTTAACGACCTCATTCAATCCATTTCAAAATCAGATAATACTAAAATCCTCTTCCTGGTAAAGAAATAACAGATTTTTAAAACAGCAAATCGGATATTCCGGTGCTCTGCACCTTTGATCTTTATTTCAACCATTTAGCACACCAAATATTGTGGTGCTCTGCACCCCTGTCAGATTAGCATTATTATTTTCCCACCCGATCATTTACATTTATATAGCTACTGTTTTTTGCACCCTGGCGGTTGTTCAGGAGGATTTCTTTCCGGTCTCTGCTAATACGGGGAATAAAATCCCTGAGACCCATTAATTGGGAAGGGGCTGAAATTATTATCCCATTTTGACATCCGCACGGCAAGGCCTATTGAAAAATTACCGAAATTATAGGTGGAACCAATGGTGTAGCTGCTTTTAGGGAGAATATTAAATGGAGAAGTTCCGGCAAGTTGTTTAATCCCGCTGCCATATAATGTCAACTGAGAATTAAAGTGGTAGGTGGCCGATCCGTATACAGATAATTCGTTGAATGTCCCAAACATCGAGCCTTCATGATTAAAGCTCCCTAATGCAGAATAATAACGACCGGCAATTATTCCGCCATCGACCGACCACTTTGGAGACAAGGGAATGGATATTGAAGGAGAAAATGTAATACCCGTGACACTGCCGAAATGAGGAACGGCAATAAAAGTACTCTTTTTCTTGTTTATTTTTCCCTTAGTCCGGGTTACCGGTTCACAAGCTGTCGTATCCGGGGAGCAGTTTGGCCCCGGGAGAATTTACGTGAAATCATATGAATAGACTAATGATCATGTTTCCGGGTCCCGCATTTCTGCGAAAGATTTTTCGGGAGCATATATCTGTGACATGAAGGTTTCCTCGACCCCCCCGGCATATATGGCGATTATAAGATATGCTCGCAAAAAAAAGCAGGATATCCGTTTATTCATTGACAGGTCTGCTTCATTGACTCTCGGATCAAAACAATGGTTTCTCAGAAAATATTGATCTGAATAAGCCTGTCTTATTGTGTGCGGGGTCTAAGCGGAACAGTAATATCAATATCTTTATCAGGCGACAATTCACGAGTCGAATTTTCTTCGGTCAACCCATTCATATGGAGTACAATTTTTGCAGGGGAACTGCCTGTTAGTCTTTTCACTTTGAGATGTCCGCTGCGTCCATCCGCTGCTATAGTCAGTTCCATGAAAAGCTGGCCGAAGGGGGTAAATACACCATTCAGCCGGGTAACCATTCCGGGGGCTGCCCAGCTCTGTGGTAAGCCTTCGAGCAAATGTAACTCTTTGCCACGGTCGAGTTCCAGCATGTGGACGGTAAGCCTTATGAACTCAGCGCTGGCCCAGTTGTGGGGCATGTCACCCACTTTATTGAATTTTTCGCCTTGGAGCGACTGTTCCTCTCTCCAGACAAGAGTTGGTGCAGCGTGATTTGCAAAAGCATAAAGTGCCTCTGCTGCCTTTCGCCCGTTACCCTGCCAGAGCCAGGCATGTCCATAAAAAGAGGCGAAATAATTCCAGATTCCGGTAGCATTCCATCCCGTGCCATATACCATTCCCTCGCGCTCGGTGGCCTCCAGCATTGAAAGGTTACCTGCCACAACAGGATCATCCTTACTGAATACTTGTCCGGGATAGACCGCCTGGCAAAAAGCCCATTGTGCACGCTGGGGAAGCTCCTGCTTCCCTGAATCGCCCATAAGGTCAGGCAGGTAAGTATTCCCATGTGAATCTCTGGTGAGGTCGCGCCGGACAGCTTTATTGAAGACATTGAGGAAATCGTCGTATTCTTTCTGCCATACGGTGGCTTCGTCAGTCTTGCCGAGCCAATTTGCGGCTTCTACGAATGAGCGAAGGCCAAGAAGATTCCAATAGGTGTTGGAGTAATCAACACCATCGTGGATTCCACCGTCAATAATGCCATGCGGCATGAGTCCTTCATCAAGTGAGCTGTGTTTTGAGCGCGCGATCAACCCGGCTTCCAGTGCCGGATCAGCCTCTTTGTCTCCACGGAGTTCCTTGATGAAAATTGCTATCCTTTCCAGCTTCGGCCACTGGGCTTCGAGCCATAGCTTGTCCTGGGTCAGCATCGCGTGACGGATGCATGTCCAAAGTACAATTCCATTTTCTTTCCAGTATCCAAATTTGTCAATCATTACCTCAATACGTCCGTCAGCTTTCTGGTGGCTCAGTTCGTATGCGACACCATTGCGTGCCTGATCTCCTGCACCCAGAATTGTGGCTGCCTCAAGAATAAAAGCACCATCCACGAGCCATAAGCCACGGTAGCAGGTCGGGCCAACCTGAAAAGCAGGAAATCCGTTTTTGATCTCGCGGGCCTGCCAGATATTGCGAATAGATGAATTAACCAGAGCCTGAATACCGGAATCGGGCACTGTTATCTTATCAAAAGGCAGACCACTATTTTTCCAATACTTTACAGCATTATTTAGCTGAGATGATGTTGGCGGAACAGCTCCATCAGGGCTGTTAAAGAGAGAAAATTCAATGGTTTTCCCTGCCGGGATTTTGATCTCAGCCAGATTAACCATCATGCTATCGGTCAAACCAGTAATCTTCAGGGAAGAGGTAACAATCATTTTTTTGTTGATTACAAGCTGTTGTCCGGTGAGTTCCATCCCCATTTTTGTATCAACTATTAATTTAGGAGACAGAATTTGCGTTTGTCCGCCGGTATTGCTAATGCGGACAAGAATCTCATCATGCCGTGAAGGTTTATCAGATGAAAAGGCTTCTTCGACAATATTTAAACCATCTGCCGATT
>CAIPJU010000034.1 GCA_903865465.1 uncultured Bacteroidota bacterium | reverse complement strand
CCATTAAATCTGCCTTTAACAGGAGAAATATAAGTCCATTCCATTATCAATCTGAAAGGAGTGTTGCCAGGGCAGAAAATCAAAGTGGCAGCGATTTACGAGGAAAGGCAAGCGATTCCGGATCGGGCAGTTCTTCTGATTCTGTGGGCAACAGGGAGGATTACCATCTCATCGAAGAAAAGCTGACAATTCTCGATATGGCTATGGAGTCGGCCGGCATTGGTACATGGGTTCTTGATATTGCAGGGAGAAAAAGATATTTTGACAGTAAGGCCAGCCAGCTCCTTGGATTTGCCCATGAAAATTACAAGAAGAGTGAAGAGGAATTTTATGAAGTTGTTCATCCTGATGACAGAGTGAAGTTTCAGCTTCAGATTCCGGGTACGACGGGTCAGAAAAACGATTTTGAAACGGAATTCAGGGCAATCCATCCTGATGGTAATATAAGATATCTCACTGCCAGGGCTAAAACGATCACCGACAACGAAGGCAAATCAATAAGACTTATTGGACTGCTGTGGGACATCACTGAATATAAAACGCTACAGATTAAGCTTCAGGAGAGTATTCGAAGGACAAATTCCATAATTAATAATCTTAACGGCGCTGTTTACAGGTGCAAGCTTGATGAGGAGAGAACTATGGAATTCATCAGCGAAGGTATTTATGAGCTGACAGGATGTCCGTCGGAAGATTTTCTCAATAACAAAATAAGATCATTTGCTTCACTGATAAGCCCTGAAGACAGACAACGTGTTTGGAATTGCATTGTTGATGCGATGGGTGAGATGAATACTTTTACTGCTGAGTACAGGATTATTGATGCAAAAAATGAAACAAAGTGGATCTGGGAAAGGGGACGAGGAGTTTTTATTAATGGTAAGGTAATCGCCGTCGAAGGCTTTTTTACTGACATCACCGACAGGAAAAAGACTGAAGTAGAGCTTCAGGGCGCACTCGAACAGCAGCATCAGCTTACGCAATACGTTGAGACAGTCCGTGAAAATGAAAGGGTAGCTATTTCGCGGGAGCTTCACGATGACCTCGGCCAGGCACTGACTGCTGTTAAAATCGACATTAGCACCATCAGACAACTCACCCATGAAAAGGAGGTTGATGCTAAGCTTAAAAAGGTTTCTGATCTCGTAAGTGATACAATTAGAACTGTTCAGAGACTTACTTCACAGCTCCGTCCTCAGATCATTGATGATTTAGGTCTGGTATCTGCCATGGAATGGTATGCCAGGGAATTTGAGGAGAGAAGTAAAATTGAGATAACCCTCGACCTGAACTTTGAACTTAATATTTCGCCCGAGACATCATTAATAATATTCAGGGTGATGCAGGAGGCACTTACCAATGTAGCGAGGCATTCCACTGCCACTAAGGTGAATATAAAACTTGCCAATGCGGGTGATGAGCTTTTCTTTAAAATGTCAGATAATGGCTCCGGTATAACCGAGAGTGAGATAAACTCGAAAAAATCTTTTGGCATAATAAGCATGAAGGAGAGGGCAGCATCGCGGGGAGGCACTTTTGAGATCTCAGGAAAAAAAGGCGGTGGTACAGTTATCAGATTATTATTTCCTTTAACATACAACAGGGAATCATGAAAATTGTAATTTGTGATGATCACAAGATTGTGAGAGAGGGGCTCAGACAGATACTGCTAAAGCTCGATGGAGTGACTTTGATTGAACATGCAAGCAATGGAACCGAGATATTTACTGTTCTCAAGAGTGACTCATTTGATGTTGTTCTTCTCGACATCTCATTACCCGACAGGAGCGGTCTTGAGGTCCTGCAGCAGATAAAAATAAAATATCCTTCCATTAATGTACTGATGCTCAGTATGCTTCCGCAGGAACAATACGCTATGAGAGCGCTGAAACTTGGCGCTTCGGGATACCTTACCAAGGATGCCGCTTCTGAGGAGTTGTTGCAGGCAGTAACTAAGGTTTCATCAGGAGGAAAATATATATCGCAGTCCCTGGCTGAAAGTATTGCCCTCCATCTCGAAAAGGATTCGACGAAGCAAAAACATGATACCCTTTCCGATCGCGAATTTGAAATAATGATCAAGCTTGCCAACGGAAAGTCACTTCAGGAAATTGGAAATGAGCTTTTCATTTCTGTGAAAACAGTCAGTACATACAGGAGCAGGATAATGGAAAAGATGGATCTGAGTAAGAACACCGAGCTTACCAGGTACTGCATGGCCAAAAACCTGATCTGAGAATTCTATTACTTCATTGATATTCATAACTTGATATTTTTCTTGTAAGAAATTTCCTACAGGAAGAGGCTCCTTTTTCCTACAAGAAATATATCTTTCATCCTACATCAATCCATTTAAATGTTTAGCATTTTTGTTAAGTCCAATTAACAGAGATGT
>CAIPJU010000033.1 GCA_903865465.1 uncultured Bacteroidota bacterium | reverse complement strand
GTCCGATTGTTGTTTTGTGTACAAAGGGAAGATGCACTACATCGAGCTGGTTTTCAATAGCTCTCGAATAGTGAACATTCCAGTAATCTTTCAATGATGAGAATGAAAAATTGCTCAACCCGCTGAAGAAGAATGGTTCATTGGAACACTTTTCATCAGCTCCATACCAAAGCCAGATAAACCCATGTGCTTCAAATGTCTTAAAAGAGTTCACTTTAAAGACAGGAGGAACCGGACTGTCTTTTCCATTGGCAGGGATGGAGGTAACGTTGCCGGATTTATCATATAAGAATCCATGGAAAGGGCAGGCAAGCTTACCTTCAGAAATTTCACCACATGCCAGCGACGCTCCGCGATGACAGCAGCGGTCCGATATGCAGCATACATTGTTGTCATTGTCACGCCAGATGGCAAGGTTTTCATTGAGACGTTTGATCCTGAGGGGTTTGAACTTCTTTAGTTCCTTCGATTCAAGAATTATGTACCATTGATTAAAGATCATATTTCTTAAATATTAAATTACTTAATGAGCAGTTTTCGATTGGTGAAATAACTCTGTGGTCAATCCTTACAAATCATACCTTTCATAATATTGAGGAAAATACCAGTGATCAATTTTCCAGCAACCTGCCAAGCTCCTCTGTGAGCCGGAGCCGGCTGTATTTTTCAGGTGGAGTGTTTCCGTTTAAACTCTTTCCTCCTTCTATCGAAATGAGGTAATCATACATCCCAGTTGAATCGTTATACTCAAAGGTTGCACCTTTCCCGGTTCCGTTCAGAATGGCTGCTGCATCACCATCAACTGGTCCGATGCAGAGAATTGGTTTTCCCGATGCAATATATTCAAAGAGTTTTCCTGTTAAAATAGATCTGTTACTTCTGTGTTCTGGTATTATTAAAAGCAGCAGGCTTGATCCGGACATCTGCCTCAAAGCCTCCTCATGCTCGGCATAGTTCATGAAAACTGCATGCGAACATTCCGGAACAGAAAGTATCTCCTTCTTTTGACTCGGGGAAACAGTCCCGGTAAACCTGATATTGAATTTATGCCCTTCCTCGCTGAATTTCCTTAGTGCTTCAATGATTCCTGTCACCGGATATTTGTCCGACAAGGTACCGATATAGGATATTGTAAAAATTTCGGGAGATGAAGAAATGATACTCGTAAAGTCATCAGAATCATATCCGTTCGTTATTACTTCAACCTTTTCTGAAATTCCTGCATATTTTTGAGAGAAGAGATCCTTCAGCGATTTTCCGACAGTAATTATTTTATCGGCATTTTTCAGGACTCTCTTTTCGTACCATCTGTCAATTGTCCGCGCTATAAATATAGGATAAAACTGCTGGTAATAATAAATATCTGTCCAGGGGTCACGAAGGTCGGCTGTCCATTTAATATCCGCGTACTTCTTCTTTAACTTAAGTCCAATAAGCTGGGTGGAATGCGGGGGACTGGTAGTAATGACATGCTCTATTTTTTCACACTCCAATAGTTGGCATGCCTTCCTGAAAGCGTAGACATTCCATCCCCGTCGCGGATCGGGAATGAAAAAATTACCTCTTATAAAACGTGAAACCTTTCCACCAGCCGAATTAGCGGCATTGTTCGCAAAACCAGCCGAAGGGAGCTTCGATTTGTCTTTTTTATACAGGCTGAAATAATCTATAGCAGGAGTTTTAAATACTCTGATCTCAGGTGGAAGTCCCTCTTCGAGCGAATTGTCCGTAAGTGGAAAGGCCGCAAATGCAGGATCGACGGTAAGGATAATTGGTTCCCACCCATATTCCGGAAGGTATTTGGAAAACTTCAGCCACCTCTGAACCCCGGCACCTCCGCTGGGCGGCCAGTAATAGGTGATTATGAGAACCTTCTTCATTATAAATTTCTATGCTGCTTCTTCGCTGTATATTCTGCGTCTTCTGATTGTTTCTCTGTGAAACTAAAAATTAAAAACTTACACAGAGGGGCACAGAGATGTCACCGGGTGCCACAGAGGTATGTTTTATAATTGCTTCAGCAGAGTCTGCAGAGAAACTTTCTCCTTGATAATTGCAGTTAGCTTGTCTATACTCACCCTTTCCTGTTCCATAGAATCGCGGTACCGTATTGTAACTGTATTGTCATCAATGGTCTGGTGATCGATGGTAATGCAATATGGTGTTCCGATGGCATCCTGACGCCTGTAACGTCTGCCGATAGAATCCTTATCATCATACTGGCAGTTGAAATCAAATTTCAGGTTTTGGACTATCTTTTCGGCTATTTCGGGCAGTCCGTCTTTTTTTACGAGAGGCATTACTGCCAGCTTCACCGGAGCCAGGAAAGCCGGAAGTCTGAGAACAATCCTTGTATCAGTTGATCCGTCTTCCTTCTTAATAATATCCTCGAAGTAGGCAGCCGAAATAACCTGAAGGAACATTCTGTCGACGCCAATGGATGTCTCAATAACAAAAGGGATATACGATTCGCCCTTTTCGGGATCGAAATACTGCATTTTCTTACCACTGTATTCCTGATGTTGTTTCAGGTCATAGTCGGTACGGGAATGAATACCCTCAACTTCCTTGAAGCCGAACGGAAACTTAAATTCTATATCAGTAGCGGCATTTGCATAATGGGCAAGCTTCACGTGGTCGTGGAAACGGTAATTTTCACTTCCAAAGCCGAGAGCCTGATGCCAGTTCATACGAGTCTCCTTCCATTTCTTGAACCAGTCGAGTTCGGTACCCGGCTGAACGAAGAATTGCATCTCCATCTGTTCAAACTCCCTCATCCTGAAGATGAACTGACGGGCAACTATTTCGTTTCGGAATGCCTTGCCGATCTGTGCAATGCCAAAAGGAAGCTTCATCCTCCCTGTTTTCTGGACGTTCAGGAAGTTGACAAATATACCCTGTGCCGTTTCGGGACGAAGGTATATCTTGCTTGCACCCTCTGAAGTTGATCCCATTTCGGTCGAGAACATGAGGTTGAATTGCCTTACATCGGTCCAGTTGCGGGTGCCTGAAATCGGGCAAACTATCTCATTGTCAATAATTATCTGCTTTATTTCAACCAGATTGGTAGCATTCAGCGCTTCGGAAAACCTCCTGTTGATCTCATCAATCCTGGTCTGGTTGGCAGTGACACGGGGATTTGTCTCCCTGAATTTTGCTTCATCGAAAGCAGCTCCGAACCTCTCCCTCGCTTTGTCGACCTCTTTATTTATCTTCTCCTCTATCTTTGCAATATGCTCTTCAATCAGGACATCGGCCCTGTATCTTTTTTTGGAATCCTTATTGTCGATGAGAGGGTCGTTAAATGCATCGACGTGGCCAGATGCCTTCCAGATAGTGGGGTGCATGAAGATAGCTGAATCGAGACCGACGATATTCTCGTTCAGCAGTACCATGCTATCCCACCAGTATTTCTTTATATTGTTTTTAAGTTCGACACCATACTGGCCATAGTCGTAAACGGCGCTCAGTCCGTCATAGATTTCGCTTGATGGAAAAACATAGCCATATTCCTTACAATGGGCAACCAACTTTTTGAAAACATCTTCCTGAGCCATAAATGATTCTTTTACTTTTAAGCTGGGCAAAAATAGGTTAAAATCTTCTGTTTTACAACCCGGTCTTATCTGAGAGTGGCCTTAAGTTATCTGCATAGAATTAGAAGCATAATGGTCACAGATACATAACCTGCTTATTTCATCTCTGTGTACCTCCATGCTTCTTCCTATTTCCTCTGTTTAATTGATTTGTGAACTTAACGCCTTTACTAAACCCGGAATCTATTTGTATATTTACCACTTATTTTCCTTAATAAAAGAAATGAAAAAGAGGACTGACTTTCTTGTTATTGGTTCAGGTATTGCTGGTTTGACTTTTGCGCTTAAGGCAGCAAAATTCGGGAAGGTTTCTGTTGTAACCAAGGCTCACCTTAATGACTCCAATACAAAATATGCCCAGGGGGGTATTGCTGCCGTGTTCAGTGAGCCAGATAATTTTGAAAAGCATATAAGTGACACAATAATTGCCGGCGGAGGCTGCTGCAATGAGGATGTTGTGAGAATGGTTGTTGAGGAGGCCCCCGAAAGGATAAATGATCTTATCGATCTCGGTGTCTCATTCGACAGAAAGGAAGATGGTACATATGATCTTGCTAAAGAAGGAGGTCACACCGAGCACAGGATCTTGCACCACAAAGACAGGACCGGACAGGCCATTCAGGATACATTGGTACAAAGGGTAAGAAAGGATCCGAACATCGAGATCTTTGAAAACCACTTTGCCATTGAGATCCTTACCCAGCACCATCTTGGCGAGGTTGTGAAGAAGAACTATCCGGGCATCAAATGTTACGGAGCTTATGTGGCCGATTTGGTTAATCAGAAGGTTATCACATTCCTGTCGAAAGTTACGGTGATGGCCAGCGGTGGATTAGGGCATGTTTACCTTACTACTACCAACCCGGAAATTGCAACCGGCGATGGGATTGCCATGGTATACAGGGCCAAGGGCACTATTGAAAATCTTGAATTCATCCAATTTCATCCCACATCGCTTTTCGATCCGAATATCAGGCCCTCGTTCCTTATAACTGAAGCTCTCCGAGGATATGGAGCTATCCTGAAAAATATGTCGGGTGAGCAATTCATGCGCAGATACGACAGCCGCGGATCGCTGGCTCCAAGGGATATTGTGGCAAGGGCAATAGATAATGAAATGAAGATCTGGGGAGATGACCATCTCTGGCTCGACTGCACTCACCTGGAAGCCGAGGCGCTTAAGGATCATTTCCCTAATGTTTATGAGCATTGTCTGGCCCGAGGAATAGATATCACCAAAGATATGATACCTATAGTTCCTGCAGCGCACTATTCCTGCGGAGGAATTAAAGTAGATACCGATGGTCAGAGTACAATTGACAGACTTTATGCGCTTGGGGAGGTTTCATCGACAGGTCTCCATGGGGCAAACAGGCTGGCATCAAATTCCCTTATCGAAGCAGCTGTCTATTCTCATCGAGCTGCTATTCATGCAGAGGAGAGGATTGGAAAGCTGACATTTGAAGAGAAGATTCCTGACTGGGATTATAAGGGCACAACGCATCTCGAGGAGATGGTTCTCATAACCCAAAGTCTCAGGGAAGTACAGTTTATTATGAATAACTATGTCGGCATTGTCCGTTCTGACCTCAGGCTTGAAAGGGCGATGGTAAGGCTCGAAATATTATATAACGAAACTGAAAGTCTTTACAAACGATCGCTCATCTCGAAGAAATTGTGTGAATTGAGAAACATAATAAACGTAGGCTATATAATTATTAAATCGGCCAGAAACAGGAAGGAAAGCATAGGGCTGCACTATTCCATCGACTATCCCAAACGGGCCATTTCAGAATTCTGATCAATAACTAATTATGAACCATCTAGAATCGACCTTTAGAGGGAAGAACAACTTCTGGCGTTATCTTCTTATGTTTGCCGTAATACTTATTGTTTCAAATACAATAGGAGCATTCCCCTTGCTGATCTCTGCCTACCTTAAATCGATCAGCGATCCGGAAATCTTCTCCAAACTGGTGGCTAATCCCAACGACATGGTGGCCTTGGGTTTACATCCCGTTGCCGGCCTCGCTCTTATGATATTTCCTTTTATAGCGGGTCTTGCCGCTTTCATTCTTCTGGTTAAACCTTTTCATTCGAGGACATTCAGGCAGACAATAAACGGTACAGATAAAATCAGGTGGAACAGGTTTTTCATTTCAGGAGCGGTTTGGCTTGTTATTATGGCAATCTATCTTTTTGCCTATATCGGGATTAAGCCGTCAAATTTTGCCCTGGGCAGCCGCACCTATTCCCTCTTGTTGTTGTCGCTTGTGTCGGTTTTGTTAATACCCTTTCAGGCCACTTTTGAGGAGACACTATTCAGAGGTTACCTGATGCAGGGTTTTGCCCGGCTCGTTAAGAACAGGTGGTTCCCACTTGTTATGACTTCGGTTCTCTTCGGCTTGATGCATGCCTTCAATCCCGAGGTTGCCGAATACGGCTTTCTTGTTATGATTCCGCAATACGTGTTATTCGGGCTGATATTCGGGATAATATCCATTCTCGACGATGGGATCGAAGCTTCTATGGGTGCACATACAGCAAATAATGTCTTTCTCTGCATCATGGTTACCAGCAAATCATCGGCACTTCAGACACCTGCACTCTATGAGCAGGTTACGGTTTATCCATGGATTGAGTTTGCCGGACTTATTGTTTCAGGGATTATCTTCATCGCGGTACTTAAAAAAATATTCCGGTGGGGTGATTTTTCAGTTATATTCAGGAAAATATCCAGTTAATTTAGCTGTTACACAGAGCTACACTGAGTTACACGGATAGAGCCCATGCAAATATTCTGATTTTAGGAAGAGGCCTTTACAGATTATAAATTGATGTCTTATCATCCGACCGGAAATCGCCCCATTTCTGACGAATCTCTTCAATAATCGATCTTATCTCTTCAGGTTCAATGGCCGTGACAAGTCTTAGCCGGGTTTCCTTAAAATGCGGAAGGCCCTTGAAGTAGTTTGCCAGATGGCGACGCATTTCGAAAATAGCTCTTTTACCCTCCTTGAATTCAAGAGACTTGACGAGATGCACAAGAGCCAGATTTGCCTTTT
>CAIPJU010000032.1 GCA_903865465.1 uncultured Bacteroidota bacterium | reverse complement strand
TGGAAAACACCAGTCAGCCCACAGGGAAGCTGATACTGATTTTGTTTATACTCATAAAATACCGGTAATCAGACGTATCTCAGGTGGCGGAACTGTTTTTCACGATAAGGGGAACCTGAATTTTGCTTTTATTGCAAATAGCGAAGAGGGTAAACAAATCGACTTCCGCAAATACACGCTGCCTATTATCGGATTCCTTCACACCCTTGGTATTGAGGCTCATTTTGAAGGACATAATGACCTGAAAGTTGACGGATTCAAAATATCGGGAAATGCCGAGCATGTTTTCAGGAATCGCGTTCTTCATCACGGAACTCTATTATTCAACTCTTCACTTGAAATGCTAAGGGGATCAATCAGGAAGGAGACCGGATGCTATTCCACCCGGGCTGTTCAGTCAAATCGGTCAAAGGTGATGAACCTGTCGGAAAAAATAACAGAATTCACCCGTACCTCGGAATTCCGATCTGCCCTCATGAATTATATTGTAAAATCAATTCCACAGTCAGTTCCGTTTCATCTTCCCGATGAAGCTGAGAAAGATGCTCTCAATCTGGCTTCAGATAAGTACAGGAGTTGGGAGTGGAACTATGCCTATGGGCCGGAGTATAGTTTCAAAAATGATTTTGTTTTTAAGAACATCAATCATTCGGTTTATCTGTCTGTAAAGGATGGAATAATCAGAGAGTGCAGGATTGAAGGGACTTCCGAATTGAGGAGTCTCGCAACGAAGCTTTCAGGATGCCGGCATATGCCTGAAGATTTATTTAATTTGTTTGATGAAAATGGATTTCAATTTCCTTCTGAATTGATCTATTCTTTTTTCTAAATTTACATACTTTAAAAGTTTGTTGTAGTATCTGTGTCACTCGGTTTTAACTCAGTGGTCCTCTGTATCCAGCAAGAACTTACACAAAGTTGCACTGAGCAGCACAGAGCTCACTGAGAGATTGGTTTATCAGAATATATGGATTATATTAAATCAGCAATCGTCTGGATCATAGGCATCTGTTTCCTGGGGATACTTTTCCCCCTTACATTTATTATCTGGCTGCTTGCATATCCATTCGACACCGACCGGAGAACTATACATTGGATACTTAATTTGCAGAGCCTTATTCTTATTAAAATTATTCCACTCTGGAAAGTATCAGTTGAAGGCAGGGAAAAAGCAGTAAGGGGAACAACTTATGTTATCATCTCAAACCATCAGTCGATTATTGATATCCTTCTTGTAAACACCCTGGGCTACCGTTATAAATGGATCTCGAAGATCGAAAATATGAAAGTTCCTGTTCTCGGATGGTACCTTCGAATGGCTGATTACATTATAATTAACAGGGGCAATGAGGAGAGTAAAATCGATATGCTGGCCCGCTCGCAGGAATGTCTTAACAGGGGTACATCGATAATGCTCTTTCCCGAAGGGACCCGGTCGCTTAACATGGAGACGGGTATATTTAAAAGAGGTGCATTCATGCTTGCAATTGATGCCTGTGTGCCGATTCTTCCTGTAATTGTTGATGGTACAGGCGAAATATTGCCGAAACACGGAGTGATCTTCAAGAGCGGTTTCAGGCTTAAAGTAAAGGTTCTTGACCCTGTTATGCCTGATACTTTTAAGACAAAGAATCCTGATGAACTTGCATCGAGGCTAAGGGATATGATGAATGGAGCACTTAAAGAACTGAGAAACGGAAATTAAAGCATGAATAGCAACCTTGCCTATCGGTTGATCCTGAACAGGATGGGTTATTATGATTATCAGAATAGCCTTATATTCCGACACCTGAACCAGGATGGGCTCTGGGAGAGCCATTTACAGAATTGCAGAGAGTTCATCCTCAGAAGCCTTGATTTCTATAAGCCCGATACAGTTACTGTTTTAGGCAGCGGATGGCTTCTCGACCTGCCTCTTGCCGAAATAATCGAAAAAACGTCGAAGGTCCGGCTTGTTGACATTGTTCATCCTCCTGCTGTGAGGGAACAAACTGCTGCCTTCACCTCGGTTGAGCTTATTGAGGATGATGTAACAGGAGGAGTTATCAGAGAAGTCTGGGAGAAGTGCCGCAATCACTTCTTTTTCAACCGACTCAGAACGCTGGAGAATATAATTATTTCAGAATATCATCCTGATTTTGACCCGGGAATGGTCATCTCCCTAAATATCATGACGCAGCTTGAATCGATGCTCCTCCGGCATCTGAAGAAACATGCCATTATAAAAGATGATGAGCTTCTCAAATTCAGGGCAAAAATTCAGGAAGGGCATATTTCATTCCTAGTAAAGCATCAGTCAGTACTTATAACCGACATCGATGAGGTGGTAACAGATAAGTCGGGCCGGATAAGCTCTATTCCGGGACTTCTGACCTCTCTCCCTGATGTGACACAGAGTGAGGAGTGGATATGGAATTTTGACCTGACAGGAACCGATTATAATAACCGGAGGAGTGTCATGAAGATGAAAGCAGTTATTATTTAGTAATCCGGAATCATTTTCCACGATAACTTATCCAAAGTGTTTTGCTGCTGGTTACTGTCTCATCCAAAGCTGTTTTTTGAGTCGGTAAAGCTTAGATATTTTCTGTAAAAACAAGCCAATTTATTAACATTTTCATCGTCAGATAAACTTGAATCATCCTTAATAATATTTTGAGGATAACTTGTTTATGATTTTTTTTAGTTCAAAATTACCCCAGGTTGTTGAAAAAATCGCAGGCCGGACCTTTTATAATTGGTTATATTTGCGCAAAATTCTGTGAAATGTCAGTTGGATATTCTGAAGAACATATTAGGACCCTCGAATGGAGAGAACATATCAGGCTGAGGCCGGGTATGTATATTGGTAAGCTGGGTGACGGATCATCGCAGGATGATGGTGTTTATGTTCTGCTTAAAGAGGTTATGGATAATTCGCTCGATGAATATATGATGAGCTATGGTAAAAAAATCGATGTAACCATCAACGGGCAAGAGGTAAGAATCAGGGACTATGGACGAGGAATTCCGCTTGGAAAGGTGTCTGACGCCGTTTCGAAAATGAACACTGGTGCAAAGTACGATTCGAAAGTGTTCAAGAAATCTGTTGGATTGAACGGGGTCGGCGTGAAAGCCGTTAATGCCCTTTCGAGCAGTTTTATAATAAGGTCAATCCGCGATGGCCAGGTTAAAGCCTGTGAATTCAGTCATGGCGAGACAATTATGGACCATCCCATACTGCCGACAAATGAGGAGAACGGCGTTGAAGTGACTTTTCGTCCTGACGAGGAGCTTTTCGGCAACTTCTATTTCATTTCGGAGTATGTCGACACAATGCTTAAAAACAATGTGTACCTCAATTCGGGACTTATAATCAACTTTAACGGTAACAAATTCTTTTCCCGCAACGGACTTGCCGACCTGCTGAACGACAATATGAGCAAGGAGGGTCTTTACCCTATAATACACCTGAAGGCTGAAGATATTGAGATTGCATTTACCCACGGGCTTCAGTATGGTGAGGATTATTACAGCTTTGTAAACGGACAAAATACTACCCAGGGAGGAACTCATCTCCTTGCTTTCCGCGAGGCAATTGTCAAAACGATAAGAGATTTTTATAAAAAGGACTTTGACCCCTCAGATATAAGGTCATCGATTATTGCGGCTATAAGTATAAAAGTCGAAGAGCCGATATTTGAATCACAGACTAAGACAAAGCTTGGTTCAAAGGACATGGGTCCGGAAGGGCAATCTGTAAGGAATTTCATCATGGAGTTTATCAAGAAACAACTTGATGACTATCTTCATAAGAACTCAGAAACAGCAGGGATCTTACTTAAGAAGATTCAGGAATCGGAAAAGGAGAGGAAGGCAATTTCCTCAATCCAGAAACTGGCCAGAGACAGGGCCAAAAAAGTCAGTCTTCATAACAAGAAGCTTCGCGATTGCAGGTCGCATTTCAACACCAACGACCCTAACAACCTCGATTCGACCATTTTTATTACCGAAGGTGACTCTGCCAGCGGTTCTATCACCAAATCGAGGAATGTGGAGACACAGGCTGTCTTCAGTCTTCGTGGCAAACCGCTTAATTCATACGGACTTACAAAAAAAATTGTATATGAGAACGAGGAGTTTAATCTCCTCCAGGCTGCGCTCAATATCGAAGAGGGAATAGAAAACCTCAGATATAACAATGTCGTCGTGTCAACTGATGCCGATGTCGACGGAATGCATATCAGGCTGCTCCTGCTTACCTTCTTCCTCCAGTTCTTTCCCGACCTTGTAAGGAAGGGGCACGTTTATATCCTGCAGACTCCGCTGTTCAGGGTAAGAAACAAAAAGGAAACGAGGTACTGTTACTCCTCCGACGAAAAGGCAAAAGCTATTGCAGCACTTGGACCAAATCCGGAGATAACCCGTTTCAAGGGGCTGGGAGAGATTTCACCAGATGAGTTCAAGCACTTTATTGGAAAGGATATGCGGCTCGAACCAGTTCTTATGAAGAAGAATGATTCAGTTAATGGTTTCCTCGAATTCTATATGGGAAAGAACACTCCCGAGCGACAGGATTTTATAATAGAAAACCTCAGAATTGAAGAGGATATAATTGAAGAGGAGATGTAATAGTTTTTTTCAGGAAGCCCGGGTTTAACATGGAAGAGAAAAATTTAGATATTAACAATACCGATAGCAGGGACGAATCGAAACAGAATCAGACTGATCTTCATAGCGTAACAGCCCTTTCGGGCATGTACCAGGATTGGTTTCTCGATTATGCATCGTATGTTATCCTCGAGAGGGCTGTACCCCATCTTCACGATGGGCTGAAACCTGTTCAGAGGCGAATACTCCATTCGATGAAGAGGATGGATGACGGCCGTTACAATAAGGTAGCCAACATAATAGGTCATACAATGCAGTTCCACCCTCACGGTGACGCTTCAATTGGTGACGCACTTGTGCAGCTTGGCCAGAAAGACCTGCTGGTAGATGCACAGGGAAACTGGGGAAACATACTTACGGGCGACGGTGCAGCGGCTCCAAGGTATATTGAGGCCCGGCTTTCAAAGTTTGCCCTTGAAGTTGTCTTCAACCACAAAACAACTGAATGGAAGCAATCGTACGACGGGAGAAACAAAGAGCCCGTGGTACTTCCGGTTAAATTCCCGCTTCTCCTCGCTATGGGAGTAGAAGGGATAGCTGTCGGACTTGCTTCAAAGATCCTTCCTCATAATTTCAACGAACTGATTGACGCGTCAATAAATTATCTCGAGGGGAAAGATTTTGTCCTTTATCCCGATTTTCCCACAGGGGGGATGGTTGATGTAACCAAATACAACGATGGTCAGCGGGGAGGAGCGATTAAGGTAAGGGCCAAAATTGATAAAATTGACAAGAAAGCCCTGGTAATCACTGAAATTCCTTTCGGAAAAACTACTTCCTCACTTATTGATTCCATTATCAAGGCCAACGACAAGGGAAAAATTAAAGTCCGGAAGATTGATGATAATACCTCCGAAAATGTTGAGATTGTTGTTCATCTTATGCCAGGCATATCTCCGGATAAGACCATTGATGCCCTTTATGCTCTTACTGATTGCGAGTATTCAATTTCGCCCAACACCTGTATTATCATCGATGACAAACCATCATTTATTGGTGTAAGTGAAATACTGAGACTCTCAACCGATCAGACCGTCGGTTTACTTAAGGCTGAACTGGAGATCAGGATGGCAGAGCTTCAGGAAGACTGGCACATGTCGTCGCTCGAAAAGATTTTCATTGAGAAAAAGATCTACCGCGACATTGAGGATTGCGAAACCTGGGAATCGGTAATTGATACAATCGACAAGGGATTGGATCCATATAAAAAGCTGTTTTACAGGAGTGTTACAAGGGAAGATATCGTCCAGCTTACGGAAATTAAAATCAAACGCATCTCGAAATTTGATGTTAAAAAGGCCGATGAACATATAAAAGGCATAGAAACAGAGCTTGAAGAGGTAAAAAACCATCTCAGGAACCTGATACCCTTTGCCATCAACTATTTCGTACAGATAAAGAAGAAATACGGAAAAGGTAAGGAGAGAAAGACCGAAATCAGGAGTTTTGATACGATTGAAGCCACTAAGGTAATTGCTTCAAATGCAAAACTTTATGTCAACTTCAAG
>CAIPJU010000031.1 GCA_903865465.1 uncultured Bacteroidota bacterium | reverse complement strand
CTGTGTGCGAGTACCAGATATTTCTTTGACTAAAGGTGCTCCGATAAAGCCTGACTATTTGTATGAATACAGATCGAATGACGAACTCGAAGTTCCTATACTTACCGCACTTAAAATACGCTTGCCGGAGGACTCTTCTCCTGAACGATTAATACGGCAATTAAATCGCATGAGTGGGATGCCTTCCCCTAATGAACAATTACGTGGTAAATACCGGACGCACATGGAATCTCTGTCTAAGTTTGGCTTAATTTCTCAAGGAACTGTGCCGTTTCTAGTATCAAGAGACCGTCAACTTATTTGGAGAAATCAGTCTGATAATTACCAACTTTGGTTTGTCGGCAGGGATCATTTAGCATGGCGAAATTATTTTAGATTTGATGCAGATTTTCTAGAGTTACGGCCTGATGCCAGTGTTTCATGGATCAAGTCGTTAGGTGTAACACTATTTGAGCCAACTATTACTCCTCAAGGAGATGAATTAATTCCTGATGACCATTTAAGAACAGTAATTGCTAAAGTTCTGCCTTATCTAGTGTTAGTTGCAGAGTATTCACGTGTTGGAGGAGCTGATGTCACAACTGATAGGGTACTTGAACTTTGGCAACAGCTTCGCTTCAAGAAAGGTTCTGACGTAAGTCTTCTGTTGCAGTTTGCAGGAATAATTAAAGAAGTTGGCAAACGTACTATTACTGATTTGTCGCAAAAGGATGTTGTCTATGTAAAAGATAATCATGAGATCTGGCATGACTTGGTAAATCCGACTGAAAACCTTGCGGCCTTTGCGAGTACTCTTTCACAAGCGCTATTCAATATACTTCTAGCTGATTCCTTTGAAGTATGTCTCAGTCGTTTAGAAGAAGAGCGAGGTAACTGGCTACAGGAACGTTATGGAGTGAGTGATGGGCAGTTAGAGATTATTCGTAATCGTATTGTTCAGCATGAATTGAGTGTGGAAGTACTTTCAGGCATCGTATCTAAGCTTCAATCATATTTCCTTTTGATTGACACCGGTGTAATTATAGCTCGATGGTGGGACATCTCATTGTACCTTGAATATACACTTGATTGTTCTTATACTGATATACTTTACTGCTTCCCAGATGCTGTGCGCTCTGTATGTAAAAATCTTGATCCAACTCACCATAACCTCATGAAATGGCGTTCCACTTGTAAACAATACGCTGTTGATGTGGCTCATTCCTGGTTATGCGAACATATTTCCGAGAAACCTGAACGTGTTAGTAAGCTTCGTAATGCACTTGAATCAATCGACGAATCGGCATTCCCACCTGGAAGCACAATAAATCGTTACAACTTCAATCCTGAAGTTCAGTTGGCTCTCATTCTGCGCGATCAATGGTCTGCATCTATTGGTGAAAACGAATCAATCAATAACTGGATTACACGTATTAAGAGTGACAAGATTAACTGGTTACGGGCTGGACAACTAGAAAAGTTTGCTATGCAACAGGTTGAAAACGTTGCATGGCATCTTAATAGCAAGTCAACCTTTACTTCGATAGAGGTAGGCGTAACGACTCCGGTAACAAAAAAAAGTGCGGTGAACGTACATCACCACTCAGTTGAAGCGAGACAAATTAGTGATGATGGTAAGCGGCTACGTGGCGAAACAGCGGAGATTCTCCTAGTGCTTGATTCAATTGCAAAGCTGTTAGACGATGAAGAAATTAACGAACTTAATAAAGAAGCCCTTTGGGATGAATTGCTTATCGAATGGGGAAAAATTAATTTTGCTAATCCTGCCCACAAGGATGTCTTGAAACCTATATTATCAAATGACCCCGAAAAGTTGGTGAACCAATTCCATCTAGCCAAACTAATGGGGGATGGGCTGGGTTTTGATGCAATTTTGTATATAAAAGAAAATGACATTGGACGATTGGTATTGGCAGAAGTAAAAGACATTAGGTCGGATCGAATATTTATTTCGGAGAATGAACGTGTAAGAGCACTCCAGTATGTGGGTTTGAGGATTCCGTGGAGGTTGATAG
>CAIPJU010000030.1 GCA_903865465.1 uncultured Bacteroidota bacterium | reverse complement strand
TATTTGTAAGGTGATTTATATACTGGATTAAGAAGAAATATCTTTTCTACTGTCATTTCCCCCCTGGCCCCCAAGGGGGTGACTTTGAGCTCGGATTGCAATTCTCGCAAGCGGCAATTATAGTTCAAGGTTCAAGGTTCAAAGTTCGAGGTTTCAGGATAGAAGGTTTATCGTTTATCGTTTATCGTTTATGGTTATTAGTATTTTCTCTCTCTGAATCTCCGGGCTTCTCTGTGTCACTCTGTGTAAGTTCTTAATTTATTGTTATACTGAAAGACGCAGAGGGAAAGAGTGCAGGACAGAGAAAGTCTCTCCGGCAATCAATACAGCCGGCTTAAGAGGAAATCTGCAATGTGAAAATGTTGAACGCCTTGTATGGATTCTTTCCAGAAATCATCCATTGTTACCACAATTTTTGGATATTGATCCCTGATATTCAGTAATTTTGAAAACTCCCGTTCTGCAGTTTCTTTGCTGTCAAGTTTGTAGGCAACCTGAACATATAACTTATTACCCTGCTTTTCAGCAACAAAATCTATTTCCCTGTCACCGATTTTTCCTGTAAAAACTTTGTAATTTCTTCTTTTAAGTTCAAGATAAACAATATTTTCAAGTATTCCCGCTATCATTCTGTCTTTATAGCCCATTGTTGCATATAACAGGGAAACATCGCTCACATAAAATTTCTCCTGTGTTTTCAGAATTTCCTTACCCTTAATATCATAACGACGGGAGCGATACAAAATAAATGCACCCTCCAGCGCTTTAAGGTAATTGTAAACGGTATTAATATCAATTTTTCGCTGTTGACTTTTAAAATAGTCTGCTATATTTTTACCTGAAAATGTATTTCCGATGTTGTCAAAAACGTAATATAAAACCCGTTCAAGCAATTCCACATCGCGGATGTTATTGCGTTGAATTGTATCTCTCAGGATAACGGAAGAATAAATGTCAAATACAATTTTATAAACTGTATCCTCATTATAGTCGGCAATATGAATAACAGGAAAGCCGCCTGCACGCAGATATGCAGGAAACAATTCTCTTATGCCTTTATTCCCGGCATTCGTATCAACTGAATGAAATTCAAGATATTCCTCAAATGATAGCGTGTGAACAGCAATTTCGGTATATCGCCCTGCCAGAAATGTTGAAAGTTCCGAAGAGAGTAAATGTGAATTTGAACCTGTGAGGTATATGTCAACATTCATATCAACCAGGAATGAGTTGATACAGCGCTCCCATTCTCTAACTTCCTGAATTTCGTCCAGAAGCAGATAACTTCTCTTTATTTGAGATGTCTGCTTTGAAACATATTCATAAAGTCTTGATGCTTCGAGTAATTCCCTGGAAGTAAAGCTTTCAAAATTTATATAAATGATCTGTTCCGGCTCTATACCTCGCAGTAATAATTCCTCTTTAAGAAGCATCAGTATTGATGATTTCCCACTGCGTCTGATTCCGGTCAGGATTTTCACTAAAGGTTTGTCGATAAACAAGCCTAATTGCTGCAAGTATTGATTTCTGGCTATCATCTGAATTTATGGTTATAACCACAAATATAGTTTATTTAACTTTATTTTTTATGGTTACAGCACTAAACATTTAAAGGGTTCAGGGTTTCAGGATAGAAGGTTTATCGTTTATCGTTTATCGTTGAGGGATTACCCAAAAAATGCTGGCGCCGATTTGTAATCGGGGCTTATACCAAATCACCATAACCCAGTCGCGCCGATTTGTAACCTGTGTACTCTCTCCGTGGAACTCTGTGAATCCTCTGTGTCACTCTGTATAAGTTCTTAATTTCCCTCCAGTGACTTTCGACCTCTTTTTAACCCTCCTTATTCGCCATTAATCCTGAAAAACAAAAAAGGGATTCCTAAGGAGACTCCTGTTACATTTGAAATCATATCATTGATACTAAATGCCCTGTAGGTGAGGAAATACTGAATCCCTTCGGTGCCTACAGCAACAAGCAGTGCAAGCAATATCGATGACATTAAGGGGAGCTTTTTTATCCGGTAGATGATCCAGAGGGTAGGGATGAAGATTATTGAATGGAGAAGGTGATCCAACCGAATATTAAGTATATATTCATTATTAAGAGCTATGTTGCTCTGGCTGTTAAGGGGCAGGACAGCTATCAGGAAGAGTGAGAGGATATAGACCCAAAAAATATGGGTACTATGGAGGATGAGAAAATTTTTGATCCGCTGAGCCATTTACAAAGATATTGTTTTTGAATGAAGAACTTGCTTATCCCCTACGGGGAATATATAAGTCGTTATTA
>CAIPJU010000029.1 GCA_903865465.1 uncultured Bacteroidota bacterium | reverse complement strand
TATTAAACTGTGGGACTCTCTTTGTTAAATCCTTGACTATCTCACTTTGTGACCTTTTCCGCTCCGTGGATGGAACCAATGCAAGACGGCCACTACCGGCATTCATACCCCCACTGCCGCCAAACCCCGGAATGGAGAGAAATGAAAAGGATCTTTCAGGGAATGAATCTATTAAGAAATTTGCAAACTCATTTCCCGATTCCATCATATACTTGTAACTTGTGCCTTCAACTGCACTAAGCTGAAACCTGATCATCCCCTTATCTTCAAGAGGAGCTAATTCGCTTTGAAGATTCCTTCCAAGGTAAAAGATTATAAAAAGGCAGGCAGCTACTATATACCAGGCTATCCCTCTTCGTTTTATAAATTTTTGAAGAGTACTTTTATATCCGTTTTCCATTCCTGTGAAAAATGGCTCTGTCTTTACGTAAAGCCATCCATGCTGGGCCTTAGGTCTATTCAGAAAAACATTAAGTACAGGTGTTATCGTTAGGGATACAAAAGCGGAGATTAATACAGCAGCAGCAACAACGACGGCAAATTCCCTGAAAAGACTTCCCACAAACCCCTGTAAAAAAAGTACAGGTAAAAAGACTATAGCCAGCGTAAGTGAGGTGGATATTACTGCAAAGAATATTTCAATACTCCCTTCCAGGGCTGCTTTACGGATGTGCATCCCATTCTCAAATTTTCTGAAAATATTCTCAGTCACGACGATTCCATCATCCACCACTAACCCTGTCGCCAGAATAATTCCCAGTAACGAGAGGATGTTGATCGAAAACCCTGCAAGATACATTACAAAGAAGGTGGCAATCAGTGATATGGGTATATCAATAAGCGGCCTGATGGCAATCAGCCAGTTTCTGAAAAACGCAAAAATGACGAGGATAACAAGTAAAAATGCAATGAGTAAAGTTTGTTTTACTTCAGTTAGCGACTTGCGCACATTGATTGTATTATCAACCACTGTTTTAAATTCAATGTCCCCTTTCTGGGATTTTTTGATTTCATCAAGACGCTTGTTAAATTCATCCGAGATATTGATGTAATTGGCTCCTGGTTGAGGAGTTATAGCAAGTCCTACAGCATACACGCCATTTAACTTCCAGCTTGTCTCGTAATTCTCAGGGCCGATCTCAACCTTTGCCAAATCGCCTAATCTGACTATACCATCTTTATCTTCTCTGATAATCAGATCCCTGAAGTCTTTTTCGGTAGTTAGTCGGCCCAGGGCACGGATCGTCAATTCTGTTTTATCACCGTAAATCTTTCCTGAAGGGACTTCAACATTTTCTTTATTCAGGACTGTTTCGACATCATTGAAATTGATATTGTAGGCATTCAGTTTGTCAGGGTTGATCCACAGCCTCATAGCAGGCCTCTTTTGGCCTATTATATTCACCCCACTTACCTCCGGTATGGTCTGAAACTTATTTTGAAGAACATTTTCAGCATAATCACTCAGTTCCAATAATCCCTTACTTTTACTTTGCAAGGCAATCAGGATAATAAAATCGCTGTTGGCATCAGCCTTTGTAACCACAGGAGGTGCATCAACGTCCTGTGGCAGGTTACGCACTGCCTGACTAACCTTGTCGCGAACATCGTTTGCAGCGGCTTCAAGATTGGTGCTTAGCGTAAATTCAACACTTATATTGCTCCCGCCTATAACACTCGAGGAGGTTATCGTGCGGATTCCGGGAATACCATTAATTGATTTTTCAAGCGGCTCGGTGATTTGGCTCTCTATGATATCTGAGTTAGCACCTGCATAAGAGGTACTTACTGTAATTACAGGGGGATCGATTGCCGGGTAATCCCTGATTCCTAAAAATTTGAACCCGATAACCCCAAAAAGGATCAGAGCCAGGCTCATTACGGTGGCAAGGACAGGACGTTTAAGTGATAGTTCTGAAATATTCACGATATCAGTTCAATGAGGTTTAAAACGGAGATGATTTAAATGAGCTCTTTCAGGGTTCTTACCCGTTTAATCTTGACTTTTGCATTGGGACGGACATAGAGCATTCCGCTTACTACAATACTGTCTCCAGGTTCTATTCCTTTCGTTATCTCGATTACATTGGCATTTCTAAGATTTGTTTCCACCGTTTTAAATATTGCTTTACCATTTTTAACCGCAACGACCTGACTCAGATAAGCCTCGGGAATAATAGAATTTGTAGGTACAATCATTGCTTTGCGGTTTTTGTCAAGTAGCACTTTTACAAAAGAACCTGGGAGAATGATTCCTGCGTCAAGAAAGGCTCTAACCTTAATGTTTCGTGTAACTGAATTGATCTGTGGATCTATAGCTGTGATAGTTGCAGTTATCGAATCATTCGAATCATTGGTTTGAACTTTTACCTTATTCCCTTTTCTGATTAATGTGGAATAGGATTCAGGAACCGCAAAATCAATCTTTACCTTATCCGTTTGTCCCAGGGTTCCAAGTATTGTCTGCGGAGTAACATAAGCCCCGGGGCTAACCAATCGCAGACCGAGCTCACCTGCAAAGGGAGCCTTAATCACTGATTTATCTATTTGCGCATCAACATAATCCAAATTTGACTTTAAGACATTTACCTGGTTTAACGCTGCATCATAGTCAGCCTGGTTAACTCCGGCTACGCGCAAAAGATCGTTAAGCCTTTTTTCAGTTTTTACTGCAAGTTCAAGCTGAGTCTTATATTGTTCACGCTGAGCCTGCAAATCGGCATCGTTAATTTTAGCCAAAACGGTTCCTTCTGACACCACACCGCCATCAGGCATGTTAAGATAGGTAAGACGACCACTTATTTCAGGATGAAGATCTACAAGTTCATTGGATAATACAAGGCCATTAACTTCCAGGTTGCTTATAAAATCTTCTTTCCCCGCAATAATGACATCAACCATTACCGGAGGCTTTGCTTTGGCAGCCTGTTCCTTATTATCTGTTGAACAGGAAAAAAGGGCAAATACAAGGATTAGAGCACTTATTGAATTTAGGTTATTCATATATTGGTGAATTATGCTTTTCACAACTGATTGAAGAAATAGTGAGCTATTTTTGAAGGTAAAAAACTACCCGTTTTTTTAAAACACTGGCAAATGTACTCTAAATTTTTAAGCAGTATTCATAAATTTTATTTATGGTTATAACTTAAATAATCGAATAGCTTGTTTGACTTCTGATCTATTAAATGGTTTAAATTGTGATGAAAAAAAGTGTTATCTCACCACACTTTTTTTTGCAATTTTTGCCAGATTTAACTTATCTTTAATTAAGAAAGCCGTTTCCGACGTCGATACCATTATTAAGACGTCTGAAAACGAACCAGGTATAAGAAACTTAATATGGAGGGCCATTTATTATGAAATCAACAAACTATTTTTCGACATTAGTTTTTGTGGTTATTTTTGGTATTGGATTGGCTATTGCATATTCATCAACGGAAGCTCAGGCCGATTCACTGAAGACTTTTACCGGAGTTGCATCCTTTTTAATTGCATTGATTATATCATCATCGATTAAGGTCGCAAATCAGTGGGAGAAGGCTGTGGTATTGCGACTCGGACGCTTTCAGGTGCTGAGGGGGCCAGGGATTTTTTTCATCATTCCTGTTATTGATACTATCCCTTACTGGATTGATCTTCGGGTTATTACTTCATCCTTTACTGCAGAAAAGACCCTGACAAAGGATACTGTTCCCGTTGACGTGGACGCAGTACTGTTTTGGAAAGTGATTAATCCTAAGAAAGCTGCCCTTGATGTTGCCGATTATAAAAGTGCCATTAACTGGGCGTCGCAAACAGCACTTCGCGATGTTATTGGTAAAACTATGCTGTCCGATATGCTTGAGGGAAGGGAAAAGATAAGTAACCAGCTGCAGAAAATTATTGACGAACGAAC
>CAIPJU010000028.1 GCA_903865465.1 uncultured Bacteroidota bacterium | reverse complement strand
CTGTACCTGGTCATTGAAAAGCCGGAGGCCTGATGTAAAAAGTGGTTTTACTGGTATAGTTATTGCCTGAACAACCCCCTTAAGTACACGGATCCATCAGGAATGAAGATGATGCAGGGTGATTTTGATAACAATATGTTTGATATTTCAGGTAAATGGGTCGCTGATTTTGAAATGAGTCATCCTTTATATGGTGGAGCTAGTGGCGGTGGAAGTATTCCCAGCTATAGCTATAATTATGGAGATGGCGAATATTATAATAATTATGGTGAACGTGTATCTTGGGCACAGGTCAATCAGAACTACGTTTCTCATAACTACGCAAATGATGTAAAGTGGGGGTATTTTGCCGGAACACGACCAGATCCTTACCAATTTTTGACCTTGGTTCTTAACAATGGTACCAGGTTACAGTACGACCTGACTCTTAATTATGGCGATAATAATCAATCAACTTCAACAACCGCTAGAAGTGGGAATAATGCAAATTTTGTAGCTGATATAACAGGTCGTATATGTGCTGGTGCTATAGAATTTTTTATGAGTGCGTTTATGGGTGGTGGTGAAGTGGGGTTGATTAGATCTACATTTACAAAAGCGGCTACTACTGCGACCAATGTTGTTTACCAAGGAATTGATGCATCCAACATTGTGAGGTATATTGGAATAACGGAAAGGGATGCTGCCATAAGATTTGCAGAGCACGCAGCCTCACTTGGAACAGGTAAAGAAAACTTAATTTACCGTGCTATATATGGAGCTGAAGGTTTGACCAGAATAGATGCAAGAATTTGGGAACAAAACTTAATCAATCAATATGGATTAGGAAAAAACGGGGGACTGCTTTTAAATAAGATTAATTCAATAGCACCTAAATACTGGTGGCTATACAACATTCATCCTTAATTATTTATGACAAGAGCAAATACAAAGTTAGGGGATGTCTTTTCGATTAAGATTGACGATAAATTTAAAAAGTACATCCAATATATTGCGAATGACCTTACACAATTAAACAGTGATGTAATAAAGGTCTTTAAAGAAACGTATTCCATTAAGTCAACACCTGATTTGTCAGAAGTTGTGAAAGGAGATATCGATTTTTATGCACATACAGTAACCAAATGGGGCATTAAATTGGGCTATTGGGAAAAAGTTGGAAATATCCCGGATGTTGGAACTATAGATGTGCTTTTTAGAGACACTAATGATTACGGCTCAAAACCAGGAGAACAAACAAAAGTATCAAATAACTGGTATGTTTGGAAAATAAATGAACAATTTAAGCAGATAGGAAAGCTAGAAGGTGAATACCAGAAAGCTGAAATTGGAGTAGTTATTCCTGCAATAAATATTGTTCATCGAATAAGAACAGGAGAGTATAATTTTGAATATCCTCAATATAAATAGTAAAAAGCCCGGCAAATCCGGGTTTTTTACTTTACAATGCCGCTACATTCTTTGCGAAGAAATCTTTAAACTTCTTATTGGTCAGCATTTTTTCGATTCACTTAAAGATAGTTTGTTTATCATCTTATTCAAGTTGTTGTATAAGTCTCATTTATTGTGGTTTTGATTTCAATTACCACTTCTTTAGGAATCTTACCGTCATAATTTAACGACTGGTCAGTAGTCATATTAAAGAATTGTGCCATTTTTTGCAACTCTTCAATACTCAGTTACTACTAACTCATCTTGCACTTCCCCTGGTACAACCCTATTGGTTCTATGATTAAAATACACCCTTGAGGCAAGTTCATCAAAGTACTCGAGAGCCGATTCAAGGTCATTAAAACATCTTTGCCGGCTTCTTCTAAGATCTGAAATTTCATTTGAAGGGATGTCTAATCCCAATTAGCTGAAAGCCATACTTAATTCAGCCAGGCGGCATAGCCCCCGGCGTACAAATTATCACAGATCTTTTTTACCTTGCCTCTGATTTTGCGTCTTAATAGTACAAATCAAACAAAACACCTTGACAGAAATTCAACTTATAGAGGAATGCAGAGCCGGAAATCTTACCCATTTCGGAGAACTTGTCAGGCTCACAACACCGGTAGCATACGCGGTGGCCTTCAGGATGACAGGTGATGATGATGAGGCAAAGGACATCGTGCAGGATACAATGGTCACAATCTGGCAGAAGATAAAAAAGATCCGTTCTTCCGAAGCTTTCAGAACCTGGATGTACAGGATTGTAGTAAACAAATGCTATGATTGTTTGAGGCTACGCAAAAAGAATCCTGAGTATAAGGCCAATGAGCCAGAATGGAACAGACTTTCGCAGATAATTCCCGGGAATTATTCTGCTCCGCTTGAAAATGAAGAGACTGCAGAAATCTTAAACATAATGACAAACAGTCTCAGTGCAACACAAAAGGTAGTATTTATTCTTTCTGAAATTGAAGAGAAGACACATGACGAAATATCTGAAATAACAGGTTTCAGCAAAACTTCAATTAAAGCAAACCTCTATCATGCAAGGAAGAGTATACTGGAAATGGCAGAGAAATATTTATGAATATGGAGAGGAACAGAGAAAAATATGATAGAATAATCGGACTTCTTCGTTCATCGACTCCGGAGTTAAAGGCACCGGAGATACTTGAAAAGAAGATCATGATGAGGCTTTCAAAAAGCAGACGAAGAGGCCTTACATTCGACTCTGCTTTTGAAATCCTGTTTAGCTGGGTCTATATAGGTTGGG
>CAIPJU010000027.1 GCA_903865465.1 uncultured Bacteroidota bacterium | reverse complement strand
GCTGCACTTCAGTCTGCCCCGCAAACATAACCGGAAAGAAGCTTTCACCCCGTAAGGTAATGATGGACCTCAGGGCAAGAATGAGAGAGAAGGGACCGCTGATGGTAAAAAACGGAAGAGACTTCAGTGATAATCGTTCGCTGTTGCGAGACTATATTTCAGAGGAAGAGATCTGGGCATGTACTACATGTAATGCCTGTGCAAAAGAATGCCCGATCAATATTAACCATCCTACGCTGATTGTCGATATGAGACGCTATCTTGTTATGGAAGAAGCCTCAGCTCCTGGTGAACTGAAATCGATGTTCAATAATATAGAAAATAACGGAGCTCCATGGCAGTATTCTGCAGAGGACAGGCTTCTGTGGGCCAAAGATCTGGAAATCAACATAAATTGACCTACTGGTCTTCTTTGCAAAACTCTGTGTAATAAAAAACTCAAAAAAATGGAAACCCGCAAAATAGAAGTACCCGTAATGGCCGATCTCTTTGCAAGAGGTGAAAAACCGGATTATCTTTTCTGGGTTGGTTGTGCCGGTGCTTTCGACGACAGGTATAAAAAAGTTGTCAGGGCCTTTGCCAAAATACTCTCCTATCTTAATATAAGCTACGCAGTTCTCGGGAAAGAGGAGACCTGTACAGGCGACCCGGCCCGACGGGCAGGAAATGAAATGCTCTACCAGATGCAGGCCCTTCAGGTCATTGAGATCTTTAAAATGTACGAGGTCAAAAAGATAATTACCATCTGCCCTCATTGTTACAACATCTTCAGGAATGAATATCCCGACCTTGGCGGCAATTATGAAGTGATTAATTACCTCCGGTTCCTGAACGAAATGATTGAAGAGGGTAAGCTTAAAATCAAAAGCTCCACTCTTAAAAATACAAAAATTACATATCATGATCCCTGTTATCTTGGAAGGGCAAATGATATTTACGAAGAGCCACGTTTTATTCTTAATAAGCTTAGCGGGAATGTTGTTGAAATGACCCGTAACAGAAGCTTTGCGCTCTGCTGTGGTGCAGGAGGAGCACAGATGTTTAAGGAAGCAGAAAAAGGCAATAAGGAGATTTTTATTGAAAGAACCGAAGATGCCCTTCTTACAGAAGCTTCCGTTATTGCCACTGCATGTCCCTTCTGCATGACCATGCTTACCGACGGCCTTAAATACAAGAACCGGGAAGAGGAGATAAAGAACCTCGACATTGCCGAGCTTGTTGCACAATCACTTGAATTATAGATTTATCCACATAACTAATTTACAAAATGGAAAAGGCAAAACTCCTGAAAAGCGGTGAATTTCTTGTAGCCGAAGTCGAAGCAAAAGATGTTTTTATCCCCGAGGAATTTAATGAAGAACAGAGGATGATCGCTCAGACATGCAGCGACTTTCTTGAAGCTGAAATTTATCCCAATCTCGAAAAAGTCGAGAAGAGCGACAGGGAACTTATGAAATCCATGCTCAAGAAATCGGGTGAGCTGGGATTGATGGGAATATCTATTCCTGAAGAATTTGGCGGCTTCGGACAATCATTCGTGACTCAGATGCTTGTTGCTGAAACAACTGGTGCAGGATATTCTTTTTCAGTTGCATATATGGCCCATTGCGGTATTGGTACCCTTCCTATTATGTACTATGGCAATAAGGATCAGCGTGAACGTTATGTTACCAAACTTGCTTCAGGGGAATTTTTAGGCGCCTATTGCCTTACAGAACCCGGAGCCGGAAGCGACGCCAATTCAGGAAAGACCAATGCAAAACTCAGCGAAGACGGGAAACATTATATCCTTAACGGACAGAAGATGTGGATCACTAATGCCGGGTTTGCCGACACACTTGTTGTTTTTGCAAAAATAGACAACGACAGGGTTCTCAGCGCCTTCATCGTCGAAAGCAAATACCCGGGAGTTGTCATTGGTGCCG
>CAIPJU010000026.1 GCA_903865465.1 uncultured Bacteroidota bacterium | reverse complement strand
TGCGTAAGGAGTTCCCCGAGCCTCTTCCTTTCGCGGTAAATATATTTATCTGTTCCCCTTGAAAAATATATTCTTTCGAAAGAGCATTGCCTTGGTTCGGTCTCTTCCCTGATTCTTTCGATAATAGCTTCTCCAGAAGCTTTCATTATTAATGCTCCCCCTGCGGGAATTTCTTTTACCTTACTTGTCTTGACATCGAAGATGGTTTGGATAATGGGTCTTTCGGAGGCAACAACAATAACCTCATCGTCGACATAATAGAAAGCAGGGCGAATGCCTGCCGGATCGCGCATTACGAAAGCATCACCGTGACCAATCATGCCGGCCATCGTATATCCGCCGTCCCAGTTACGGCTTGCCTTACGAAGTATCTGAGCGACATCCAGGTGTTCCTCAATGAGTGGCGAAATTTCCTTTTTAGTAAAACCCTCTTCCTTGAATTTACGGAATAGACGTTCGTTCTCCTCATCAAGCCTGTGTCCAATGTTTTCAAGAATTGTCACGGTATCAGAAAAATCGACAGGATTCTGGCCAAGCCGTACAAGACTGTTGAATACTTCACCTACATTGGTTAGGTTGAAGTTTCCGGCCATTACCAGGTTTCTCGACTTCCAGTTGTTTTCGCGACTGACAGGATGAACATAATCAATGCTGTAGTTTCCATAGGTTCCATATCTGAGGTGACCCATGTAAATATCGCAGGCAAAAGGAACATCTTCTTTTATGAACTTTATATTTTCAATTTCATCGGGGTTGGCTCGGAGAACAGTATCTACATCCTTAAATACCAATCCGAATATCTCCTTTATAGAGTTGGCATCACGTGAACGGTGCCTGAAAATATACTTTTTACCCGGACCCATTCCCAGCTTAATTCCTGAGATACCCGCACCATCCTGTCCCCTGTTATGCTGCTTTTCCATCATAAGATAGATCTTATCAAGACCGTATCTCCAGGTTCCGTATTTCTCAATATAGTACTCAATGGGCTTTCGCAATCTTAACATTGCAATGCCGCATTCATGTTTTACTGGCTCACTCATTATTGCTTCTGATTCTGGTCAGGAAAATTAATTATGTCGCGGACAATATATGACTCGGGAAAATCTTTGCTTATCATAAGGATAGCTTTTTTCGCCTCTGTATTTGTCCTGAAGTCTCCCACCCTGATTTTGAAATAGCCAGGGTCGGCGTAGAGTGGATAAGAAACAATGTTGGGATATTTATTTATGAATTCTGCCCTGGCTTTCGAAGATTCTTCCCTGGCATTTCTGTTTGAACTGCTATAGATCTGTATTCTATAGCCATCCATTCCATAATAGCCTAAATTGGCAAACCTGTTCTGTCCGGCCAGTATGTATCTGCTTAATAGAGTATCGAAAGCAGGATCCTGATAAATCTTAAGTTTACCTGAATGAGGGTTTTCCCCTTCCCTGTGAAAAAGTTCCGAGGTAGTGATATATTGCGCAAAAATAAATCCTCCGGAAAAAAGAAGGCAGATGAGAGACAAAAAAAGCTTTCTTATCATGCTGCAAAAGTAATATTTTTCCTGCAATTCAGGAATTGATTGCTAACTGAGTGCTTCAGCCAGTTCATCAGTCATTTCAAGATTATGATATACAAACTGAATATCATCGTCATCCTCAAGTATATCAATAAGCTTTAACACTTTCTTAGCTGAATCGACATCTATCTTTTTAGTTTCATGCGGGATTCTTTTCAAACCAGCTTCCTGGGGCTCTATTCCCAGTTCATTGAGCTTCCTGTTTACGCTTCCGAAATCTTCGAGAGCACAGGTAATTGTCAGAATTTCGCCTTCAACTTCGAAATCTTCTGCCCCGGCATCAATAATTTCAAGTTCCAGTTCCTCGAGTGAAAGACCTTCGGTATTGATTGTAAAAATTCCCTTTCGTTCAAAAAGAAAACTTAGTGAACCGTTAGTTCCAAGGTTCCCGCCATGTTTATTGAAAGCAGCCCTTACGGCGGCTACAGTCCTGTTATTGTTATCAGTAAGGCATTCGACAAATACAGCAATCCCGGCTGTAGCATAACCTTCGAAGGTTGTCTCAATGAAGCTTTCAGCTTCTGCACCTGTTGCCTTTTTTATAGCCCTTTCTATATTGTCTTTTGGCATGTTGGCTCCCTTTGCGTTCTGAACTGCAAGCCTGAGCCTCGCATTCGTTTCCGAATCACTGCCGCCTTCCTTGGCAGCAATTATGATCTCCTTGATGATCTTGGTAAATATCTTTCCTCTTTTGGCGTCAATCGCACCTTTCTTACGCTTGATTGTTGACCATTTACTGTGACCTGACATACAAATGAAATTTTAATTTTGTGATGCAAATTTAAATAATTCTTTTATACCTCGGTCATACTTTATAGATTTGTGCGCAAAAGCTATAAGTATCAGGCAGGGAAGGCTTAGAATGGGTAAAATGAACAAGAATGAGTTAAAAAATGGGAAAAAAATTATATATTGAAACTTACGGATGCCAGATGAATGTTGCCGACAGCGAGGTGGTCGTTTCAATTATGGCTGGTTCCGGTTACACTTCGACTGACGAAATCAACGAGGCTGAACTTATATTAATCAATACATGTTCGATACGCGATAATGCAGAGCAGAGGATCTGGGGCAGGCTAACGGCAATGAGTCACCTTAAAAAGAAAAACAGGAATCTGAAGATCGGCGTCATTGGCTGTATGGCTGAAAGGCTTAAGGAAAAACTGCTTGAAACAGAAAAGCTGGTCGATATCGTTGTCGGTCCCGATGCCTACCGCGAACTGCCAGGTCTGGTTGCTGAAGCCGAATCGGGTCATAAGGCCGTGAATGTACTTCTGTCACGCGAGGAGACATATGCAGATATTTCGCCGGTGAGGATGGACAAAAATGGAGTTTCATCTTTTGTATCCATTATGAGAGGCTGCAATAACATGTGTGCTTATTGCGTGGTACCATATGTCAGGGGTGCCGAGCGCAGCCGGAATACTGAATCAATAATCAGTGAAGCAAAGGAGCTGTTCGATTCGGGTTACAGAGAAGTAACCCTTCTGGGCCAGAATGTTGATTCCTATAATTTTGAGTCTGGCAGCAGAACCATCAATTTTTCTGATCTTCTTGAAGAGGTATCAGGGATTGACCCCTTGCTTCGTGTCAGGTTTTCGACATCTCATCCTAAAGATATTTCCGATGATCTCCTGCGAACCATAGCCCGGCACGACAATATCTGCAAACATATTCACCTTCCTGCCCAAAGCGGAAGCAGCAGAATACTTGAACTAATGAACCGTGGATATACAAGAGAATGGTATATGGACCGTGTCTCAGCTATACGTTCAATAATTCCTGATTGTTCACTCTCGACCGATATGATAACCGGCTTTTGTTCTGAAACAGATGATGAACACAGGGATTCGCTCTCGCTTATGGAATGGGCAGGTTTCGATTTTGCTTATATGTTCAAATACAGTGAGAGGCCGGGAACCAGGGCAGCCAGGAAATACAGTGATGACATTCCCGAAGAGGTTAAATCGGTGCGCCTCAGCGAGATGATAAGCCTTCAGAACAAACTATCTGCCCGGTCGAAACGTCAGGATCTGGGAAAAGTGGTTGAGGTACTTGCCGAAGGTTTTTCAAAAAGATCAAAGGAACATATGTCGGGCCGGACATCACAGAATAAGGTTGTAGTCTTTCCTGCCGAAGAGGTAAGAAAGGGAGATTATGCAAGCGTCGTGATCGAAAGATGCACATCTGCTACTCTTTTAGGAAAATTAACTTTTTAAATTTGTTCCAATCGGGCCTTTAATGTAACTTTGAGACACATTTAAGACAATCCTATGAAAACCTTTTCCCATCTCCTGCTGATAGCATGTTTTTTTATTTCACCTGGGATCACCGCACAAAAGGCAGACAAACCGGTTACAATAAGCGGTAACGTGGTTGATGCAAACCATGATCCGGTTGAAGGGGCCACGATATGTATTGACAATATTGAGACGACCTACAGAACTATGAGGAACGGGACCTACAAAATCAAAGCAAGTCCTTCGGCATATAGCATTGAAATAAGGAGCAATGGTTTCGACCCCTCGAAGGAACTCATAAACAAGCGAAACTCAATTGATTTCGTTCTCAAAGAATCTTCTGACAATAGCGGGCTTAATACTGCAAATCAATCAAATGCTGATTCTGTTGCAAAAAATAGCGGATCCAAACAAAAAGGCCGCAGAATGAATTCCTACAATGACATATATCAGATGATCAGGGCCGAAGTTCCCGGGGTTGTCGTTAATGGCCGGTCGATAGTGATACAACAGGGACATTCATTTTTTGGCAGCAGTACTCCCCTGTTTGTGATTAACGGAGTTATCGTTACAAGTATTGATAACGTCAACCCTCTGGAAGTAAAATCAATAAAAGTTCTGAAGGGAAGTGCGGCTGCAATATACGGACAACAAGGAACTAATGGAGTCATCACCATTACTCTCAAAAACGGAACTGAACAGGAAAAATAATATTAACTATAATGAAAACAAAAACATTTCTTTTAATCCTTCTATCCTTTATTTGTGTTGTCACTGTCACAGCACAAAAAAGCAATAAAAAAACTACTATTTCGGGAAGTGTCGTTGATGCAAATAAGAACCCAATTGCAAATGCTATAATTATGGTTGACGGCAAAAACACCTCCACGATGAGTGATTCAAAGGGGATGTATACCATTAAAGTCAAACCCACAGCTGTTAAAATTGGTGCCTTTACCTTTGGCAGCGGTATTAAGGAGGAGGAGATACAGGGGCGGACAGAAATTGATTTCAATTTCGGGGTAGTTTCACAACAGTCAGTTCCGGTTACAGCGAAGGAGGCAACTCCTGGCGATAAGGGCGTCGATGTGGGATATGGTGTAATAAAGGATAAATACGTATCCTCCCAGGTTGATAAAATCGATGGCACTAATAAAAAATATGCATCCTACCGGACTATCTATGAAATGATTGAGAGAGAGGTCCCGGGTGTTAAGGTCAGTGGTACTGAAATTGTCATCCAGGATGCAAAGAACCTGTGGGGCCCGATACCTGCTCTTATTGTTGTTGATGGCACCTACGTCACTGACATTAGTGGTATTCAGCCTATTACCGTCAAGTCGATTGAAGTACTGAAAGGTGCATCAGCCTCAATGTACGGATCGAGAGGAACTGGCGGTGTGATAGTAATAAAGACTAAAACTCAGGTCGAGTAACTCTGTTTTATTGCTTTTTCCCTCCAAGTATTAGCTGAAGTTCTGCAAGTTGTTTCTCTGAAATTTCTGCAGGGGAATCGAGCATTACATCCCTTCCTGAATTGTTTTTAGGAAATGCAATGAAGTCGCGGATAGAATCCTGGCCTCCGAACATTGCTACCCAACGGTCGAGTCCGAAGGCAATTCCTCCGTGGGGTGGTGCGCCATAACGGAAAGCATTAAGCAGGAAGCCAAACTGAGCCTCAGCCTCTTCATCGCTGAAGCCCAACACCTTAAACATTAGTTTCTGGACTGCAGCCTCATGAATCCTTATTGAACCACCACCTATCTCAACTCCGTTGATAACCAGGTCGTAAGCATTAGCCCTCACCTTACCGGGATTGCTCTCCATGAGCTTAAGATCTTCTGGAACCGGTGAGGTAAAGGGGTGATGCATGGCATAAAACCTCTGAGACTCATCATCCCATTCAAGGAGGGGAAAATCAACAACCCACAGCGGGACGTAATTGGTCCTGTTCCTCAAGCCGAGCCTGTTACCCATTTCAAGGCGCAGTTCGGAAAGGGCGGGCAGAGTCTTCTTTTTTTCACCTGAAAGAATGAGAATTAAATCTCCGGGTTTTGCTCCAGTGGCCAAAACCCATTTCTTAAGTTCTTCGCCATTGTAAAACTTATCAGCCGATGATTTGAGACTTTCGTCGGTTCCGTATCTCAGGTAGACAAGCCCCTTTGCTCCTATCTGCGGTCTCCTGACAAAGTCGGTAAGTTCATCGAGTTGTTTTCGTGTGTATTCCGAACAAGCCGGGGCAGCTATTGCTCCAATATATTCTGCTGAATCAAAGACAGGAAATCCCTGCCCTTTTACTACTCCGGTTAGGTCGGTAAATTTCATTCCGAACCTGAGGTCGGGCTTGTCGGAACCGTAGAACTCCATAGCCTCAGCATACGGTATCCTGATAAAAGGTTCTGTGAATTCAATTCCTTTAACCTGTTTGAAAAGATACTTGGCCAGACCTTCAAAGGTATTAAGGATATCTTCTCTCTCCACGAAAGACATCTCACAGTCGATCT
>CAIPJU010000025.1 GCA_903865465.1 uncultured Bacteroidota bacterium | reverse complement strand
GATCCCCACCAGGTCTTTTTTTACTACAAAGCCTCTGAAATGGTCTAATGCCTTTTTATCCAAGTCGTCTAAAACTATCATGTTTTATCGTTTTATAGTAAGCCTCCCAAATCCCGGAGGTTAGATTTTTTAATAATTACTGTGTCTAATTGTTCCAGGGTTACGGCATCGAGTAATACTGCCTGCACCTGTTTATTGGTGTTGAAAGAGCATTCCATTGTTTCCGATTTCCCTGCATCCAGACTGAATACGGTGCTACTTTGGTATTCCTTATTACCAGCATATAACTTAACTTGAACTTTCCGTTGAGCTCCGAAAAGATCTGTTGCAGATTTGGCAGCTTCGAGTTTAAGAACAAACAGTTCGCTGGGTACATCTTTTAAATCCTTCTTATTTGAAATGAATACTTCAAGTTGAGAGGTTTGAGCTTTGGGTTTTAAAAACCTGAACTTTGGAATTATTATTTCCTGTGGAGTGAATCCTCCGTGGGAGTAACCATAAACTCCTTTTGATTTGAAGGGGCGATGGTTTCTGGCAGCATAAACAAAATTATATTCTGCATAAGGTTCTTCAAACCCAAACCAATCATTATTTGTTTGTTTTTCATCTGTTCGAATAAATCTCTCATGCACTTCTTTTTTCCCCTTGGCGTTAGGATCTATCTTATCCGCTTCATCAAGGAACCCAGTTAAAACAAAACCATGATCCGTTATAAGATAAACTTCATTGTACCCCATATTTAATAACAATGAGATTTTATCTATCAGGACAGTTTCAAACTCGGAAAACAATTTAATCGCTGCTTGTTGTAGTTTCTCTCCTGCACTGTCAATGTCTTTATATGTCAGAATCAGGTAATCCGCATCCACTCCATAGTTGAGTTGCTCTAACTGCATAAAGACAATATCTTTTTTCGTAAGGAGAGAAAGTCTTGATTCTCTGTCTTTTTGTAAAGGAAGTATTTCGTTATTGCCTACATACAAAGCACTCATGTTATGTTCTGTTTCCGATGGCATACCGGCTAACATGATTTGCTTGTCTACCTTGAAGTTTTTTTGGAGTTCAGAAGCAATAAAATCTGCAATTTCATAACGAACACCATCACCAACAATTACAGCTGTTTTTGTCTTAGCTCCGGAAATGAGTTTTGGTAAATAACCCTGTTGGTCTGATTCATATTCTGAATGAAATCCAAACCAGGTATGTAATACAACATGATTCAAACCTTCATAATACTCCTGTAATGGACGAATGATAGATTCATCATTTAAAAATACTTCGTACAGATTGCGGATTGCACGGTCAACTTTAGAGAAAGTTTCAGTATAGTATTCTATAAAAGCATTCAGATTATTACAGGTTGATATATTACTTGTGTCAGTATTGAACAACACCCATACATCCTGCCACCATTCCGGGACAAAACGTTTTACTTTTGAGGAGAATATTCTTGATGTCAGTTTTTGAATCTTATCAGCAACAAATGATTTATCCCTTGAGTTTTCTGCTATCTGTTTTAATGCGAGCAAGTCAAGCTTCTCAAAACAGTGATCCGGGTGTGCATTCCATGGATTTGTTATACCATTTAATTTGTAACTGTGTATATATTTGTCTAATGATGGACTAAATGTTGCACTGTCAGCCCATTTGTAATATAACTGCAGGAGGGTCTCAGGGATATCATTATTGGCAAGACCATCCAGCATCCTTTTCACTACTTCATTTGCCAATGTTTTGGCAGGTTTACTTATATATTGCTGGCCAAGTAAATCATGGATTTTCTCTTCAAAAAGCCTTTTGATGTCAGGTTCCTTTGAACTCATGTACTCCTCAGGATTGTGAACAAAAGGAAGTAACTCATCGTCAAGGTTAATTACCTCTTCCAGATCCTGGACTATTTTCTTCCACCATGCAAGGTCTTTCCCAATACCTAATTTGGCTGCAGTGAGCAGCATAGGGTTATCTAATTTAACCTGTAAGCCTGTATCAGCAAAAATTTTCTTTTTCAGCCAATCTTGCGGATGGCTCAAATCGAGGGATCCATGTGTAAAACAATAATCAAAGAGGAAGCTTAACTTATTCTGAGGACGAGTGACATAAAATATAACAGGTTTGTCTTTATACAATGTTTCAGCTTCATGACGAAGAAATAATTCTTCTTTATCCTGTTGCCATTTTTCTGAGATAGAATTGTCAGTCTGAAGAATAATTATCTTGTTTTTCTTAAGTATTGGCAGAACGAAACTGCACTGACCAGTAGGATCCAGCAGAACAACCCGGTTGCGGTGTTGCAATAACTTTTTAACATCTTGTATGAGCCATTGTTCTGTCATTACCAGTCTGCATTTAAATATTTCTGTAATTGTGCTGATTTTAATACCTCTGCCCGTAACATTCCTTTCTTCTGCAATGGGGCAATATTCTTTCCTACGCCATCATCAAGTTTAGGATCATATCCTTCGGCAATCAGTTCATCTATTTTTTTTGCGAATAAATCTATTTCCTGTAATTGAAGACGAATGGTTTCTTTCTCGGTTTGAGCCTGACCTGTTGTGCTTTCACTAATTTGTTGAGAACGATATTGAAGGCTCTCGGTTCGTTTGCTGATATAGGTGCTTTTTAGCTTATATAAGCTATCTCTGTTCCATTTATAAATAATGACGAAAGCTTCAAAGCCCTGTTGCTCTCCACTGCTCAAATGCCAGATAAATGGTGTTTTTGGTAAGTACATGAAAAGGTTGAGATGATCGCTCAGGTCTTTAAAGAAGTGATTTTCAATATAGTCATTCAACGGGCGTCCAAGTAAGCCATCTAACTGCATGATTTGTGCCGAAGAGAATCCTTTACTGAAACAATATTCTTCAAACCTGTCCATCAGCCTCTGTTCTCCCGGTAGCACAACCAATGGGACGATTCCATCTTCATCATTTAGTAAAATTGTTCGAAAGGCATCCATCAGAAACTCCAAGACAATTTCTGCCGCACAACCTTGGGGTAATACTTTGCTTTCTTTAAACCAATACCAGACGTTTAGAGGATTAACTTGGTGACGGATGCAAAATTCTTCCAGGTCATTGTTACTTTGATACAAAGCAATAAATTCTGATTTGATTTTCTGAATTTCTTGTTCATCAAAATCAACCGCATCAAGACTATCGATATGTTTTCTTATAATTTCCTGTTCGAGTTTTATTTCTGATAAATAGGATTTACGTGCGATATCTAGTACTGGAAGGTCTCCAACTAGTTTACCCATCTTTCCTTCAACCTGCTGTCTGTCTTCATTATTGAGTTCGTAAACTTTAAAAATAATTTGGTTAATAACAGCTTCATTTAGTAAAACCTGTGTTATTAAAGCATTCTCATAATTTAGGTTAAATAATAATCGTTCTTTGAGAGTCGAATTAGTGTAGATTAAAATTGGATTTTTTTCATAGTTAGGTTCAATTACTCTAAAAGAATTAAGATGTTTTTTGATAGTAATATTATCCGTTGCTAGGGCTGAAACTATATCTTCAAGGAGTTGGGGTGGTTTAACAAAGGGTATTCTATTTAAATCACCTTGAGTAGTATTTACAGTTGGATTTAGGCAATTTAATATATCACTATTGTCCGATTAATAATTTAGATTCAAAATCTGTCTTAATAAACATTTGATTATCAGTTGTCATTTTTAGATTTTCATAAGTTACCCCCCTGCATATTAAAGGATAATTGTAAT
>CAIPJU010000024.1 GCA_903865465.1 uncultured Bacteroidota bacterium | reverse complement strand
CTTCGGCTTCGCTCAGGGACAATATATGATTTTTAATCGATTGATATATAATGCATTAAAATATATACATACAAATACACATACAATATAACTAAGGATTTCTAATTTTCAGTAAAAATAGAAAATGTTGAGTGACAAATACCATATTCATCAGCTGACATAGAAAATTCCCCTATTCCCAAAATATTTTTCAAAATAAGTATTTGATTAAATGTATTTATAGCTAAGTTAATTGAAAAATTTATTGCTGGCGGAAACAGTTTAAGAATTGACATGGAAGATCAGACATATCGATAAATTATTGGAAAATTATTCTTTTATAAGTTTGATTCATGCACCAGGACAAGGACACTTCAATAAAGTACTGTTTGATAAATATTTAATTAAATATATTTATAACTGTAACCTTACTGAGACATTATATTTTTGAAGGAAAATTTAGTTGACTTCGTACAGAATTTAAAGATACCCCCCCAATTTTAAATAGGTTTACCTCCATTTACTATAAGGACTTGACCAGAAAGAGTTACTAGTTGATTGAGTGTAGCTTTGATAACCCCATGAGTTAGTTTTCGGACATTCCGGTTGGATTAATGCGTCTATGTCTTTGTAATTTAAAAATGGGTCCTTTTTCGAGATAAATGGGTCAAGCCAGTCTGCCTTATCTTTAGCCCATCTAATTTTTACTTCGATCTCTTCACTTATCTCCCCGTTCTTGATTATAAATTCCTCATACGTACATATATAGTGCCGAAGTATATTAGTTTTATGTAACCGTTCAGCCATAGAAAACAGCGATTTGAACTCTTGTTGCTCTGCTTTTTTTCGCTCTTCAAAATTTCTTCGATCTCTTTCTTCTTGTTCACGTTTTATACGTTGTTGTTCAGCCTCAATACGCTCTTCCTTTATTTTCTCAGACCGGATTTCAAGATTGGCAATGATTGAAATGATTTTTTCTTCAATTTTTGTATGAGCGGTATCCTTGAATGTGTCTTTATCACCATACCCATATAATATGTTAAAATGAAGTTCTCCACAAAAAATCCTATTGTAACTGCTATGGCGATTGTCACTTGTCGGATCCTGCTTTCTCCTTTCAGCTATGTTGATTTGAATCTCTTCTCCCTTGATAACCGCATAGGTTTTACTATCTGCAATTTTTACACTATGACCTCTAAAACGTAAAGCATTAATAATGGTTGAGAAAATACACAACGCTCTATCGATTGTTTTCTCAGAAACATAAATGTCAAGAGTCGGCCCGATCTTGTTCTTAAAGGGATTCTTTTTTAGGTAAACATTTTCTGATTCCTGCCTGAATTTTTCCTTCGTGTCAATAATTACCGGATCCTTGGCATAGAGGACTGCTGGCACTACAAATGAAGATTTATCTCCACTGCTTATCTCCAATTCACGGACTTTATTTCTGCTAAGTGGAGCCAATAAATCTATTTCTGCCTGCTCTGTTGGATCTTTTTCATTTAGAATTGTACTTTGTTTGATATCCGCTGTTTCTTTAGAGAGAGGGGAAATTTGTACCTTTTTCCCATGTTTTAGCTTAGACCAATATCCAATTGGTGGAGTAGGAATATTCATTGATTTGCAATGTTTTCTTAACCCGTTATCTGTAAGTCCAAACCTTTTACAAACAAGTGTCATTGGTTCTGCCCAAACTAAGTCATATAACTCTTTTCTTGTAATTTTCATATCGTAAATTTTAACGTGACCTTCTATTAGCATATTTTTCTTCGTAAGTTTGGACTCGATCTTTTTCCACCCATTTCACCAATTCATCTTCAAAAAAATAGACTTTATTTCCTTTCAAATAGTGAGGGACAGTGCAATTTCGGATCAGTTTATTTATACCATTCTTTGTCTGATCCAAAATTTTACATGCGGCGTCAATCCCGATAGGACGATGTTTGTCAACGCCAAGTCCTAGTTGTGACTCAATATGCTCGAGCAAGACGCGCATTTCAGCAATCTCATTAATGAGATAATTGACTGCTTTAGGGACAGTCTGATGTGTTAGTTCTTCCTTTTCATCTGGCATATTCATAATCTAATAGCACTAGTGTCTCGTTTAATTTTAAAAATGTTCTTTGAAATTTATGATAATCAGTTATTTATAG
>CAIPJU010000023.1 GCA_903865465.1 uncultured Bacteroidota bacterium | reverse complement strand
GCTGCGGCCGAAAACGGCTGCAGCTTTTTTTTGCTTAACCCGCTTTTTTGTTTGTTGCAAGAACCATTTTTACCTGAAGCCTGTTTCCGATTTCAAGAACGTCAACAAGATCCTGAATTGAAAGAGAACTTTCAAAACGCAGTATAACAGTAGGTTCTTTAAGTGAAGCGATTCTCTCTTTAAGAATCGGTTCAATATCGGTAAAACTGATCTGACGGTTATCAATAAAGAATTTCTTATCCTTTGTAATGGAGATGCTTATCTGCTGTTTGTTCAGGTTCTGCGCTGACTTGGAATTGGGCAGCAGCAGTTTGATCACGTTTGGATTGGCAAGCGATGAAACAATCAGAAAAAACAGAAGCAGGAAAAACATTATATCATTCAGAGACGAAGTGCTTACTTCAGCTTTGAATTGTCTTTTTCTCTTGATAATCATTATCTTATGTTTTTAGGCAAATGAGCCTTATAACTCTTTTACTACTTCATTGACCTTCATCTGCATGTCAATCGAAAAACTGTCGATCATCATTTGCAGATAATGATAACAACTATAGGCTATTACCCCTACGATCAGTCCGGTTCCGCTGCAGATCATTTTTTGGTACAATCCTCCTGCAATGATTCCGATACTTATATTGTCGGCCAGCGATATGTTATAAAATATCTTAATAACACCCGAAATTGTACCAATGAATCCAAGCATGGGTGCAATACCTGCAATTATTCCAAGATAACCGGTATTCTTTTCCATTACCGATATCTCAATGTTGGCAGCCGATTCCATGTACCCCTCAATATCCTTGGCAGGTTTGGCCGACTGACTGAGCCCGCTTTCAAGAATCCTTCCAAGGGCGGTATTGTTGTATCTGGTATGAATGAGAGCTTCCGCGGGCCTCTTGTTTCTTAATTCCCTTACCACATTATCCACTAGTTTCTCATCGATAACAGACGATTTTCTGATAAAGGAAAAACGTTCGATGAAGAAATATACGCTAATAAATGATAGCACGACTATAGGGATCATTATATACCCGCCAGCCATCATTAGTTCAGCCACGTTATTTATTGGACCTGTTTCCTTGATCTGAGCGGCGAAGATGCCGGCTAATGTATTCAGAAGAGTCATCGTTATTTTCTTTTTAATTTGCTGCTAAATTAATAAAAAGGAACTCTTAAAAGAACGACGCCAGAAAGTTATTAGTATATGACCGGTACCAATTAAAGTGGTATTTAGCCCGTTTAGCTGATATTTCTGCTTTTTGACGCAGGAGGAGTTATTTGAGTATAACTTTCGGTTGCTGTTTATTTCCGGAATTCAAATATTTTTATTAATATCAACCTTTCAACACTCCGGCTAATAACTACATTATTTATATCAGATTTTACGAGCTAACTGAAGTTATTGATTTCTAAATAATTTTAAATGTTGTTGAACCTTTAATTTTCTGGTTATGATTAGTAATTTATTCTGGATTGTGCCGGTTTCGGCCCTCATGGCATTACTATTTGCCTGGATTTTTTATAAAAGCATGAAGCTTCAGGAAGAGGGGACTGATAAGATGAAAGAGATCGCTGAATATGTAAGGGAAGGAGCTATGGCTTACCTGAAAAGCCAGTATACTGTTGTAGGAAAGATCTTTATTGTTCTTGTTTTGCTTCTTTCCATTCTGGCTTATATGGGTGTGCAAAACCCTTTTGTACCTGTTGCCTTTCTTACTGGAGGTATCTTTTCGGGCTTGTGTGGTTTTCTTGGGATGAAGACCGCCACCTATGCATCAAACCGGACAGCATGGGCTGCTTCAAAATCTCTGAACAAGGCTTTAAAGATTGCTTTGCGCAGCGGTGCCGTTATGGGGCTGGTAGTTGTCGGATTTGCACTTCTTGATATATCGCTCTGGTTCATTTTCCTTACAAAAGTTGTCTTTACACAGGAACATCTTGTTACAGGATTACAGTTCCTGGGTCTTACTTTTGTTCAGAAAGGAATTGATCAGCATCAGGCCTTTGTTGAGATAACCGCTACCATGATCACTTTTGGAATGGGAGCTTCAACCCAGGCCCTGTTTGCCCGTGTCGGGGGAGGGATCTTTACCAAAGCTGCCGATGTGGGAGCTGACCTGGTTGGAAAGATCGAAGCAGGAATTCCTGAGGATGATCCACGGAACCCTGCTACCATCGCAGATAATGTTGGAGATAATGTTGGTGATGTGGCTGGTATGGGTGCCGATCTTTATGAATCATATGCCGGATCGATTCTTTCAACAGCGGCTCTGGGCGCTGCCCTTCCGGTATTAGCCGGGCAGGCTGATTATCAGATAAAGGCAATAATTGCGCCAATGCTTGTTTCTGCAATTGGCATTTTACTCTCAATCGCTGGAATTTATATGGTGAGGACTAAAGAATCGGCCAGCCAGAAGACTTTACTGAGGGCTCTGCTTCTTGGTACTGGCGGAAGTTCATCCCTGATCCTGGTGGTCCTGGCAATAATGGCATTCGCCAACTGGATAACATGGGGTGTTTTTGGTGCAGCGGTTTCAGGACTGGTGGCAGGGGTTATTATCGGTCAATCAACTGAATATTATACATCTGACGGGTATTCGCCAACCCAGGGCATAGCAAATCAATCGAAAACAGGCCCGGCTACCGTTATTATTGAAGGTATGGCTGTAGGTATGTTCTCAACCTGGATGCCGGTAATGACAATAATTGCAGGCATTATTGCGGCATATGGCTTTGCCGGGGGCTTTCATGATTTTGCATCAGGAGTTTATGGAATTGGTTTTGCATCGGTAGGGATGCTTTCAACACTCGGTATCACGCTTGCTACTGATGCTTTTGGTCCGATTGCTGATAATGCAGGTGGAAACGCTGAGATGTCAGAGCTGCCGGCTGAGATAAGGGAGAGGACAGATGCACTCGACGGGCTTGGAAATACCACAGCAGCAACAGGAAAGGGATTCGCTATCGGTTCTGCTGCCCTGACGGCTCTTGCACTGGTTGCTGCATATATGGAAGAGGTGAAGCTCTGGCTTGGACGACTTGCCGATAAAACTCCCGAAGGATACAAGCAGATAGGCGATGTTTTATTCTATAAAAGCCATGCACCTCATATTCTTCAGCCGGGTCAGCAGGCAATTGAGGTGTCGACCGCCGGAATAAGGGATTTTGTTTCGGCTTATAATCTTTCTCTCTTCAATCCTATTTTGCTTGCAGGCTTATTCCTTGGAGCAATGATGACCTTTGTTTTTGTTGCTATGGCCATGAAGGCCGTAGGTAGAAATGCCGGGAGAATGGTTGATGAGGTAAGACGGCAGTTCAGGGAGATACCTGGCATAATGGAGGGTACAGGCAAACCTGAATATGGAAAGTGCGTTGCTATTGCCACTAAAGGAGCTCAAAAAGAGATGATACTGCCTTCACTTATGGCAATAATTGTTCCTGTTGCAACAGGAATCATATTCGGGGTTCCTGGTGTTGTCGGTCTGCTGATGGGAGGTATGACCACCGGATTCACTCTTGCCAGCATGCTTAACAATGCCGGAGGTGCATGGGACAATGCTAAAAAATATATTGAACGTGGCCAGTTTGGAGGAAAAGGAAGCGATTGCCACAAAGCAAGCATTGTTGGAGATACGGTGGGGGACCCGTTTAAAGACACCTGTGGTCCATCGATGAATATCCTTATTAAGCTTATGTCGATGGTGGCTGTTGTAATGGCAGGAGTCACCGTTGCATTCAGTCTATTCAATTAATACTGAGTTACAGAAATAAGCTTAAGCCGGATTAAAGGCCTGAAGTAGTCAGGGTTACTGAGAAGTGCACAAATACTAATAACAAAATATTAGCATTGAGTGCTTTACAGTAACCCTGATCCTTTTTATATTTCGGGTCAGGAACCTTTTGGTTAACTTTTATTTCTTTTTATTCGGTCACAGCTTCTTGTTTGGCTGCAGTCTTAGCAGCAGCTTTTGCCTTCTTTACGGGGTAGGAACCAGGGAGAATAACATCGATTAGATGTTTACCCAGCAGACCCAGGCGAACAGCACAGAAGAGACAACCCAAACTGAGAAGTATCGTTGCAGCTCCGTAATTTCCATTCTTTGCAACGAAAAACATTGAAAAGGCAAGAACAATAATTATTGAACTGAATATGATCTTAAGCCTCAAAAGCGGAGGGGTCAGGGTTTTAAAACGGAATAATCCGTCGAGAATACCTGTCAGCACCGCTGCAACGAGGGTAAGCGGGAAGAAATAGATTGAAAATTTGACAACGTTGGAGAAAACCTCATACTGGACATCTGGAAAAAGTTTGGAAAAGATTATCAGAGCCGGGATGAGAATTACGAAGGTCTGCGACAGGTGGATGGCAATAGGGTGAAGGTCGAGACTCAGGACAAACAGACGGTTTAGCGCCACCCGTTCCCTGTAAGGTTCAAAAGCCTTCCGCGGCATACCGCATGCCGGACATACATCCTTGAGTTTATCGGCTTCCATAACATAGC
>CAIPJU010000022.1 GCA_903865465.1 uncultured Bacteroidota bacterium | reverse complement strand
TGATGACTAAGATTACTAACCATTTTTTATGATCACAATTTAATAAAAAAACAGACCCGTAGTGAAAAAATGACTTCCGGAAATTTTCAATTTATCATCCGTAAAAATTAATCCGAATTATAAATAGAAGTTTAACAATCATTAACTTAGCGCCTATTATCATACCTGACATGGAATCCTGCAGATCTGCTATTATAATCCGGAATTTTCTGATTCTGTTTTTCCTTCTTCCCTGCATTGAAGCTCTTTCAGCTAAAGGGCATTCAGGAATTCATGAAGTACAAAGGGTCATACTCGACACCGATATTGATTCGGATGTTGATGACGCCGGAGCTCTTGCAATGATCCTTAACATGCATAAAAAGGGAATAATTAACCTCCTGGGAATTATAACAACCAGTGATGATCCTTTTGCACCTGTTTGTGTAAGCTCAATCTGTACCTACTACGGCTGTAAGGAAATACCTGTCGGATTTCTGAAGGGACAAGCGGTTCTGACCAATCATTCGAAATACACAAAATTCATCTCACTTGAGTTTCCTTCAGAAATACCCTCATGGGATAAGGCCGAAGAGTCCACATCACTTTACCGGAGGCTACTCTTCAATAGTCCTGACGAATCAGTTATTATTCTAACAATCGGACAGCTGAGCAGTTTAAAAAAGCTCCTTGATTCAGCGCCAGACGGCATCACACAACTCACTGGTTTAAAGCTTACTGACTACAAAGTAAAAAAGTGGATTTGTATGGGAGGTCAGTATCCCACAGGAAGAGAAGCCAACTTTTCACGTCACGATCCCCAATCAAATCTCTTTTGCCTTCAGCATTGGGATAAAGAGGTGATCTTCTGCGGATGGGAAGCCGGAGAGAAAATCATTACTGGCGGTGTTTCGCTGAAAACCAGTTTAAGACCGGATAATCCTGTATATCGTGCCTACGAATTGTACAATAACTTTGCTGGAAGGTCGAGCTGGGATCAGACAGCAATTTTGCAGCTTACTGATAAAGCAGAAACATTCTTCACATTCAGCACCCCTGGGAGTTGTGTAGTAGACAAATCGGGAAAGAATGTATGGAAGAATGATATGTCGGGCAAACAGAAATATATAATTATCAACCCTTCTGCCAATATTAAAGAAATTGAATCATACATTGAAAGCTGGATTACAGGATCGCGAGCAGGATTTTAAGAGCTTGTTCCCGGAATAAATTCTGTAATGTTAAAAGGAAATTTTCACTAGCGACAAATAACTGAAGGATTAAGTCATGGCCCATCACAACACTATAAAGAACCACAGCTATCAAAGGTTAGCCGACAGGATAAACCTATTTCCCCAGGGAGCACCTCAATCGGATCTTCTGTTCGAAATATTAAAAATCCTCTTTTCGGAGAGAGAAGCGGGACTGGTTTCCCTGCTGCCCATAAAACCATTTAATTTAAAAAGAGCTTCTGAAATTTGGAAAATAAAGGAAGCTGAAGCCCGGCAAATATTGAACGATCTGGCCGACAAAGGAATTCTACTCGACCTGTTCGAAAATAACGACATGGTCTATACCCTGCCGCCTCCCATGGCAGGCTTTTTCGAATTTTCCCTAATGAGGTATCGCAACGATATTGATCAGAAGACTCTCTCAGAACTTTATTACCAGTATCTGAATGTAGAGGATGAGTTCATTCTAAACCTTTTTACAACAGGAGAGACTCAGATGGGAAGGGTATTTGTAAATGAGGATATCCTTGGCAACGATAATGCCCTCCATGTTCTGGACTATGAAAGGGCCTCAGAGGTCATAAAGAGTGCCTCTGCTATCGGAATTGGTATTTGTTATTGCAGGCATAAGATGGAACACCTGGGAAAGAACTGTAATGCCCCAATGGAAATATGCATGACATTTAACAGTACTGCCGATTCACTGACTCGTCATGGCATTGCCAGGAAAGTCGATGCTGCTGAAGGAGTTGATCTGCTTCAAAAGGCAAAGGATCATAACCTGGTCCAGTTTGGCGAAAATGTACAAAATCAGGTGAGTTTTATCTGCAACTGCTGCGGATGCTGTTGCGAAGCAATGATTGCCGCCCGGCGGTTCGGATTTTTAAACCCGGTTCACACCACAGCCTTCATTCCCGAAATAGATGAGGATACCTGCAATGGCTGCGGAAAATGCGTTGCCTTATGCCCTGTTGAGGCTATGACCCTAGTATCTTCGAACGATCCGGAAAAGCCTAACCGAAAAAAAGCAAAACTAAACGCTGATATTTGCCTTGGCTGCGGAGTGTGCCTGAATGGCTGCAATAGCAAAAGTATTGAACTTCGCTCACGAAAAGAAAGGGTAATTACACCTGTCAACTCCGTCCACAGGGTTGTTGAGATGGCTATCGAAAGAGGAAAACTTCATAATCTCGTCTTCGACCAACAGATAATGCTCAGCCACAGAGCCATGGCTGCCGTACTGGGTGTAATTCTAAAGCTTCCTCCACTGAAACAGGCAATGGCAAGCAATCAGTTCAAATCGAGATACCTGGCTTCGCTGCTCAGTAATCAAAAATGAATTTCAGGAACTCCCTTTATGAAGCCGATTTAATATTATATTTGATTGACTTTGACGAGGCAATGAACTTTCATTATTCTTAACCCTAAGGAGGAACTTATGGCTCATTTTTCCTATTCCTTCATTGATTTACTCCTTAGTTCCATTCTTGCATTGATTATGCTGGGAGTTGGAATGTCGCTCACATCTGCAAGCTTTAAAAACCTCTTCCTCTTTCCCCGGACCTTGTTAATAGGGCTGACTTCGCAGATAGTGGTATTACCCTTAATTGCCTTTGTCATATCTTACTTTTCAAATATGTCGCTGCCTTACAAGGCCGGATTGATTATACTTGCAGCATGCCCAGGCGGAACAACTTCGGGTATCCTGACTTACTTTTTTAAAGGTAACGTCGCACTGTCAATCACCTTTACTTCTATCAACAGCATTATTACCTTGTTTACTATCCCATTCATTGTGAATCTGAGCCTGGTATATTACTTCGGCCAGTCAACCAAAATACATCTTTCATATATTGAAACAATAATTCAGATTTTTTCAGTTACCATAATCCCGGCCGCACTGGGTGTTGCAATTAAAACCTATACTCCTGTTTTTGCTCAAAAGGCCCAGAAGCCACTTAGATTTATACTTATTGCCGCCCTGGCTGCTATATATTTTATCTATTTCTTTGCCGGGAAAAAATCGGGAGGAACAGGGATTACTGTACAGGAGGTTATTAGTATCCTGCCCTACGCGCTTCTGTTGAATCTATTATGTATGTCGTGGGGATTCTTTCTGGGTCTTATAACCCGGCTTGGAACCAGGAATTCTTATACGATCGGAATTGAGGCATCAGTACATAATACAACACTCGCATTCCTGATAGCGGGAACCCTGCTTCATAACGGGGAACTGGTAAAGCCTGCACTCATATATGCTATGTTCTCATTCTGGACAACTGTAATTTACAGTATATTAATCAAAAAGGCCAATAAAATTTCCCTGTTCGACGATTTCAAGTCCTGAAACAAGGAAGAGATAATCATAGGCGATCGATTGATCCGGCAGTTGAAGGAAGGGTAAACTTAAAATCATATCCGCTGCCTTTCTTTGTATCCACCCAAATCTTTCCCCCATGCTTTTCAACAAAGTCCTTACAGAGCATTAGTCCAAGGGTAGATCCCTTTTCTTCGGCCAGACCCAGGGTTGCATGCATCTCCGAACTGTCAAAAAGCTTAGTCAGATAACCGGGTGACTTTTCTATACCATCGTCCGAAACAGTGACTGTAATGGTTGAATCGCGATGAATGGCCGAAATTTCAATCTGACCCTCATCCCTGGTTGTTCGTATTGCATTTGTAACAAGATTTCTCAATATTGTTTTAAGCATATAAGTATCTGCATATACCGTCAACTCACTGTCGGCGGAGTGGCTGACTGTGAGTTTTTTTGACTCAATATTTGGCTTCAGAATTGAAATAGCATCCATGCTGATAATCAGAAAGTTGACCTTCTGAGGTTTAAACATGATTTTCCCCTGGTGCATCCTGGTCCATTGAAGCAGGTTGTCAAGAAGAGTGTAGAGGTTGGTCGCTGATTTACTCATTGTCACAACCATTTTCTGTATCTCCCTGATTGACAAGGTATCAAGCTCCTCAACTATCATCTTTGTAAATCCATGGAACAGGTTGAAGGGATTATAAAGGTATTGTGCAATCATCGAATAGAACTTGTCTTTGTCCTCGCTGATTCTTAAAAGCTCCCGTTCATACTGCTTAATCTCAGTGGTATCTCTTACAACCATGCAAAAAAGATGACACTGTTCCAGCTTAATCGGGAAAAGGATTGTTTGAACATTTTTCAAGCTATCCGAATTCATCGGGATTATTTCAGAATCAATAATCTTGTTGAAAAGGTCAGGACTCTTCTGCTGCAAAACAGCCTGAATCATTTTTTCAAGTTGTTGTTTGTCCCTTTCCTGAACAGGAGTAATCTGATGACGTATATCAACTATGCTTTTACTTACCGCATCCTCGGCTTTTATTCCGCTTACATTTTCAGCACCATTATTCCAGATAATAACCTCTCCCTGTTCGTCAAATACAATGATGGCTTCATGAATCTGGTTTATGATCTCCTTGAATTTCGCCTCACTCTCCTTAAGGGCCTGTTCCGACTGTCTTCGTTCAGTGATATTTCTTGCTAATCCCGTACAGGCAACTACTTCATTGCTTTCATTAAGGACAGGATTAAAGAAGCATTCATAACACTCATTTCTATCCTCTCCGAAGTATTGTATGAAGGAGCCTGATTCACCTTTTAAGGCCAGATCAAAATTTGTTTTTATAAGATTCCTGTCGACATCTATCGATATGCTTTTTAGAAAATTCATACCTGCGCTTACATCGATGTTGTAGAGATTCTTCATTGCCGCAAAATGGGCATTGTTGAAATACAAATAATTATAATCTCTGTCGACTGAAAATATTATTGTGTCTTTCTGACTTTCAATGCTTGACTTCAGAAGAAGATGAGATTTTTTTACCTCTTCCTCAGCCTTTTTCCTCTCAGTAATATCTACGACATTAGCCAGGTAGAAAGTTCTGCCATCATCCTGTAAAAAAGAAGAAATAGTAACATTTACATCAATCAGTTTTCCCGACCTGTGGCAAAAAACAAGCTCAAACCCTTCTGCAGGAGCCTGATTTAAGATTGTTAGCCTGAATGACTCCTCTATATTCTTCATCCCCTGCGATGACCAATACGGATATGGCGGGCGTTTCCCGATAAGCTCATCTTCATCCCAGCCTACCATTTTGCAGAAAGCCTGGTTGACGTAAAGCTGTTTCCCTTTGTCATCGACCACAGCTATCCCGCTCGGAATTGCATTTTCAATGGCTTTCCTGAAAGAAATCTCCTTCCTCAACGATTCTGCATATTCGAGCCCTGCCATTTCGTTAATTTCAGTCTCAAGCTTCTTTAACCTTTCATCAGGATTGTTACTTCTCACTTTGTCAGGGTTTAAGTATTTGAATAGAGATGCTTAGTAATACCGCTAATTTCTGCAATTCAAATAGTTACATAAACAAATAAGCATTTAATTGCTGCTTAAGTCAGAATTCTCTTTGCATTATCGGTCCTGTCAATTATTATGATACATGCTGTTATTTATAATTAGTCTAAATTAAAACAAATGCATTAATAAACAAAATAGTGAAGGAATTGTTTTTATTAGTTTGACCGGAAATTTGCATTTATCTATTTGGAATGCTCTGCAATAAGCTATTATTTAAGGGGATCTTTTACTTTTAAAAAAATTGCGAAAATATTATTCACCTTTTTTAATGGGTTTTTCCTGCTATATATGGCCAAAAAAGTTCTTTCTGCCAGTTATAACACATTTCCTGTACATTAGCAACTAAAAATAAAAGGCGTATGAAAAGAAGACCTGATTATCTGATTTTCGTAATAGCATTGTTTCTTATTGCGAATCTTACGAAGGGACAAAATAATGAAAATATAAGAGCAAGGGATTTGGGTGTCCCCTTTGAAGGACTCCCCGGGAAATATAATGCTATTACCGATGTACCAGGAGTAGAGGTTGGATACAAGACAATCATTAAGGGTGCCGGGAAACTGGAATATGGTAAAGGTCCGGTAAGAACCGGGGTCACGGTTATTTTGCCAAAAGGAAAGAGTTCCGGAGCTTATCCTGCTGCCTGCTTTTCGCTTAATGGCGACGGTGAAATGACAGGTATTCCTTCCATCGAAGATTATGGGATAGCCTATGGCCCTATTGGCATCACTAATACCAACAGCGTAGGAACTGTTAGGGACGCAATTGGCGAGTGGTGTTTTAAAAGATTCTCAACAGGCGAACTTTATGATTTCTCCTTTGGTTTGCCCGTTGCGGCTGAGACATGGGATGGAAGGCTGAATGATATTAATGGATTTCATATCGGGAAAGATGATGTGTGGCAGGCGCTCGAAAGTGCTGCCGGTGGAAAAATTGGCGAAGGCAATATTGGCGGAGGTACCGGAATGGTCATGTATGAGTTTAAGGGAGGCAGTGGAACCGCATCCAGAATTTTCAAAATTGACTCAGTTACCTATACCCTTGGTGTTTTTGTTCAGGCTAACTTCGGAATGCGTAATGAACTGACAATATCAGGTGTGCCTGTCGGCAAAGAGATTCAGGATTTAAAACCGATTATTAATCAAAACCCTGCAAAGGATGGCTCCATCATTGTAATAGTAGCCACCGATGCACCTTTGCTTCCTGGTCAGTTAAAACTCGTTGCAAAAAGAATAGCACTTGGAGTTGCCAGAACTGGAAGCTATTCACATGATGGTTCGGGTGATATATTCCTGGCGCTTAGTACCAGCACTCCTCTTTACGATAGCAAGAAAGGGCTCGAAAACTGGAGTGTAATTCCAAAGGTGAAATTAAACCCGGTTTTTGAAGCCACAGTCGAAGCCACTGAAGAAGCAATCATTAATGCTATGGTTGCAGCCAGAGATATGGAAGGTATTAATGGAAATAAATATTATTCGCTTCCGCACGATCGCCTAATAGATATCCTCAAGAAGTATAACCGGTCGAAATTCTGATTTTAAAGAAGGCAGGGAACATTTAAAAAAAGTAAATCTCAGCGTTTAAATGCTCTAAATCGGACCGCCATTTGCCGGAACAATGAATTTTCTGAAAACGCAGAAGCTTAAAAACAGCGCGTTAAATAAATATAACCCTTACTTTAACCCTGATTAAGGCACGGTCAGCCTATTTAATTTTTTTAAAGAACTTGATATATAGCATGTTGATACATTATATATCTTTAACAGGGGATTGGCAAACTTTTAATTCAATAGTTCAGTAAAAATAAAATAATTCAAAATAAAAGATCTCTTCAAATTGTTCGGTGAGCCCTATAGCTGAAAATACAAATTAATAAATGAATGTAATTGTTTAATCTCCTTTCAATATTCCCTGCACCGCCTTCACTAATAGTAGAAAAATAAAGCAAATGAAATTGAATATCCGGAAGTTAACATAATAAAACATCGAGAATTCCATAACATGAAAAGCTTTGACGAGAAGAGACTGGAATTTTATGCAAATAATTCTCCCCTGCCTGTCATAGAGTGGGATGCTGAATTTATTGTCAGCGTTTGGACAGGAGATGCGGAAAGGATTTTTGGCTGGAAAGCCGAAGAGGTTGTTGGCAAAAAGATCATGGAATTTAATTTTATCTATGAACCTGATATTCCAATTGTTGAAGAAACAATGAAAAAGCTCATCACTGAGAAAAGCAATTATCTTGTCAGCAGTAATCGCAATTATCGAAAAGATGGAGATATGATATATTGCAGGTGGTATAATACCATACTCCACGACAGGAACGGAAAAACGCAATTCATCCTTTCGCAGGTAATAGATATTACTGAGCGTGTGAAGTATGAACAGGAATTGCTACAGCTCAATAAAGAGAAGGACCGATTTTTATCAATATTATCTCATGACTTAAGAAGTCCATTTGGAGCGCTGCACAATCTGTCGATGTTATTGAAGGAAAATATTCGCCGCTATGATATTGAAGAAATTGAAGTTCAGGTAAATACTATAAATGAATCTATACAAAACACTTATAATTTACTTGAAGATCTTCTCGGATGGGTAAGAATACAGCAAAACAGGATGCCATACAAACCTCAAAAACTGGTGCTTAGCGATGTTTTTAATAATGTCATTGGCGCATTTACTCAATCGGCCAATATCAAAAACATTAAAATCCTGGAGTTTACCGCTGAAAGAATAGAAGTGGTTGCCGATGAAAATATGTTAAAAGCAATATTGCGCAACCTGGTTTCTAATGCTCTGAAATTTACCGATATAAATGGTGTAATTATTATTTCAGCCATTCAGGTAGAGGCCGAAGTGAAGATTGCCGTTTCGGACAACGGTATAGGAATTAAGCCTGATGATATAAGCAAACTTTTTGATATGTCAAACTTCTTTACAACCAAGGGTATTTCAGGAGAAGAGGGAACAGGTCTGGGATTAATCCTCTGCAAGGAATTTGTCGGAAAACATAGCGGTGAAATATGGGTCGAGAGTGAGTTTGGCAAAGGATCCGCTTTCTATTTCACTATTCCAGACATAAGCCGGTCAAAGTCATAAATCACTCAATTCAGGCTTATCGAAATTTCTTATTCCGTCATTATGAAAACCTGAATTTAAAAGGCAATCCGGCTAAAACCGACCTGAAAAACCGGCAATTAGTTCTCCATCATTACCAGAGAACAGGCAGTATTGGTATTAAAGTACTTCCCCGTGAGAGTAAGGCGACCCTTATCGCACGTATATTTGTATGTGCCACTCAGAATCCAGTCCCACGAATACAAAGTGACTCTGACCTCCTGGTCAATTAACTGCAGTGAATCTCCTTTGATCAAATATTTTCCATGCCCGTAATCAAGTGCCGAGGTACTGGTGTAACTATAGGTAGTATCCAAAAAGTTTAGGTAAATAGTGTCATTTTGCCCGCTACTTACTCCGGGGTAAGAAACTGACTTTTGGCCATAATAATCTGCCGCAACGAAAATGGATGGCCTGGCATTTTCCTTTTTGCACCCAAAAGAGGATAAGATTAACATTGAAATCATCAGGAAGTTTGTTAGTTTTTTCATAGCAGAAAGACTTTTGTAAATGAAAGAAGTACTATTTCCTATATAAATTATTCTATCGGAGGTTCATTTGGAATCGTAACAGAAGGTTAAATCTGATAACAATGCGGCAGAAAAGATTTTATCTCCAAAAGACCATATTTGAGCAGATAAAAAGAGAGTCATTAATGAGCAGCCTTCTTGCATTAAAGCAACTTTCCCATATTGAGCCGGAGTTAGAAGAAATGATAAAAAATATTTGACAAATCTCATATTTTCAGGGTTAGATCCGGGAGAATGGATGCAAAAATCAAGCCAAGACTTATTACTTTTAGAGATTATATTTTCAACAGGAATGAATGAGAAGGATTTATTTCCGGATGGAGAGTCAGGCTGCTTAATGCTTATGTGTATTTTTGAACGGCTTTCTGACAAATTATCGTCATTTCAATTTAAAATGTACGATTAAATAATAATTCATTTATGGATTCTAATGGTTCCAATCTGAAAAAAGAAAATGGCAGGCAACACACCTCCCACTCTGGTTCATTCAATATTATTGAGGCAGGGAAGGGAGAACTTTCAGTTATTGGAAACATGAGAATCAAAGGGATCTTTGGTGGGAAGCTTAATGTCACTGGGACCCTGATAATAGACATTAATGGCAAGTTTACAGGTGAATTAAAAGCAACCGATTTAATAGTACACGGTCAACTGGTTGGAACTATAACGATAAGCGATACAACAACTTTCCACGGAACCTCCAGATTCTCCGGAAGTTTAACAGCCATGCATATTGATATTTCAGAAGGGAGTGTCATCAACGGGAGACGCATTGCTGACAGAATAATCCAGAAAGGAGAAAGTAAAAATCAGATAGCATTAAACTTGGATTAAACTAATTATAAGACATTTCAGGTGTTTTCAGATGAAGAACGAACAGCATATATGAGTCCACTATGAAAAGTAATAATTTTGTTTTCAATTGGTCTTAGCCCCGACACCTGAAAGGGGAACAATTGAAAATCAGCAAGTCTTA
>CAIPJU010000021.1 GCA_903865465.1 uncultured Bacteroidota bacterium | reverse complement strand
TATCACCAGTCTATTATATTTTAGGTCCCTGTGCTTTTCGATTTAATTTATGGGATGAGGAATAACTCTTTAAAATTTCAGATATGGGGCTATCCGGAGCGACTTTTCATAAGTAATCAGTTTATTCTCAACCAGCTCATTTATACCCGATATTTTCCCCTTTAATTCCTTGTACTTAAGTATTGCCGTTATCTCATACTTCTCCAAATAAGGAACATGCAGAAATTCCCTGTATCCTGCTGAATTAATGTCAATACGAACTATATAGGCCGAATCGGCTGTCACGCGCGATTCAATAAGCTTAAATGTCTCTTCAGGCAAACCATATACCTCTTTCAGCTGCCCTGCCCTGGCAAAACCGCCCAACCGGTGGCGGTATTTGATTATCCGCCCTGCTAAAACCGGTCCGATCCCTGGTAAAGAGACAAGTGAGACTGAGTCACATCTGTTTAATTCCAAAACCGGCTTTGGCTTTCTTCTATCAGTGATAGCTCTGCTCCTGAAGGTGTCCTGCTTAATAGAAACATAAGGCATCAGGTTATCTGCCTTTACTGTATCAAGACCATAAACTTTGCGCAGATCGGTTTTTGTCCTGAATTTTCCTCCTTTTTCCCTGTACCTGATCAGGGTTGCAGCCTCACGATCAGAAAGACCAAGCCTGATAAGTGCTTCTTGTGTTGCACTATTTGGATCAAATGAAAAATAATCTGACAGGGGATCTCTCTTTTCATCTCTTTCTGAGTAATCAGTGATTTCCTCCGATCGAGAAATAGCAGCAGAAGTTACATCTTCAGCAGTTGATTTACTTCCGGGGAAAAAGTAACGGGAAACAATAACAAACAAGATTATCAGAAGGAGGATAAAAGATGATCTCCGTTCTACACGGCTGTAACCAAACCACTCTTTAATTGGTTCGATAAATTTTTTCATTTTCAGTCAGCAACGAGACTACCTGCAATTTACAAAATAATCAAAACAAAAACAATTATCCGGCTATTTTGTCAGGAATATAGGAAAGGTCTTATGTAACCTGAAGATTTTATGGATTTAAATATGGTTCAGAATGGATATCCAATTGCAACAACCCAGGCAAAATCATCTTTATCATATGGCCGGCGTGCAAAGATCCATCTCGATCCATTGGTCAGGACAGGATCGCGGAGTTTCATGCCAATATCCAGGCGGCCTATGACATATTTGAAGTCGAATCTGAATCCCATTCCTGTTCCCACAGCAATATCTTTATAGAAATTGTTGAAGGTGAACTGAGCCCCGGGTCGGGAGGAGTCATAATTATATGAATAAATATTGCCTGCATCTACAAAGAGGGCACCTTCAAGTATCCAGAAGAGCTTATACCTGTACTCTGCATTGGCTTCAAGCTTAATATCGGCAGTCTGGTTAATGAATGAGGAGGTTCCCGGATTATATGAGCCGGGTCCGAGGGTTCGGACCTGCCAGGCCCTGATTCCATTCGCCCCGCCTCCGAAATATTGTTTTTCAAAGGGGATAGCCTTTGAATTCCCATAAGGGACTCCAACACCAATAAAGCCACGGTAAACAATTGAACTTATATTGCTGAAAATATAATTGTATCTAACGTCAATGTCGGTCCTGATATATTGGGCAAAGGGCTGCCCAAGAATTTGATAGGTATTATCTGTCTTCTTAGCCCCTGTAAGTTTTTCAACAAGCGACAGCATATTTCCTGAAGACTCAGCATTGATTCGAAGGAACCAGAAATCGCGTGACTTGTTTATTTTCTGGTTATTGAAAATATAGGAATAGTTTCCTCCCAGTATCATTACATCCCTGTAACTGTAAGCCAGGTATGATGAAGTTGCTATTCTTGCTGCAAAGGCAGAGTCGATGGAATTAGGTGGAAGCTTTACAACGTTTAGCTGAAGAGGGTTTATGAAGTGTTCCTTGTAAAGCCCTGCTTTCCAGTTATAACCGAATGTGGCGGATGCCATGGTCCTCATAAATAAAGGCATTGCCTGATAGTTATACGCTGCAAGAATTGTTGTTGAAGGATTATATTTTTTTATAAAGCTCTCTTTTTCGAGAAATGGCAAAAGGAAACGGGGGAGTTTCAGACTTGTCTCAAAACCGTACTCCTGTGTATTCTTGATTTTCCATTGTGGAGTTGCTTCATAGGACCCTTTTAGTTTCATGCTGAATAATTCAGCTCCATGGAAGAGATTTTTATCCTGGTAAATCAGGTTTACACCTCCTCCAAGGTTACCAGCAGAGTTGGTGCCCTCAAGTTCTACCTTGAATGACTGCTGACTTAACAGCGTCAGCTGTATATTGCAATCCACCATAAGCGACGGTGCAGGTTGGAGTTCCTGTTTTTTCGACTCATTATAATAAATATTTACGAGCCTGTAGACTTTCAGGGTAAGAAGGTGCGATTGCGATTGTTCAGTATTTGTCTGGTTGAAAGTGGCACCGGGTTTGAGGTATAATGACTGAATTATAAGGTCGAATTTTACTTCGGGTCTATCCTTCGATGTAACGAAATAGTAACCCTTATAGTTTATGGTGTCAAGGCTTTTGTAATAGGCCTCCCCCCCTTCCAGGGCCTTGCGCGGAATGAAATCGGGATATATATAAATATTCCTGACCTTGTAGATTGAGTGAGGAACAACCCTGGTCCTGTTTGTTGAATCAACAAAGGTGCGGTTTTTTATTATATACTTTATGTCAACTTTCTTGTTTCCAATAGTGCTGTCGACTCTGAACGAAATATGATCTGCCCCTGAGAATTCATAAAATCCCTGATCCTTTACAAACCTTTCAAATCGTGTACGCTCGGCCTGAAGTACATCCGTATCGTATGGCTTTCCCTTTAAAATTACGCAATTGGATGAATCAAAGTAAAACAACTTCTCAATGTTTGTGTCGGCTATCTCATAGCTAATCCTTCTAACTGTATAGGGTGGCAGTAGCCGGATATTGTAATAAACATCTGTTTTCCCTTTAACAGTGATTGCCGTATCGGTGACCGTACTGTTGAAATAGCCCTTCAGCCCTATATACGATTTAATCTGATCGCGGCTTTTGTCCATGGCATATGAATCAAAGATCACAGGTTCTTCACCAATATTTCTGAGCCAGGTATGGGGCCATTTCTCTTTTTGGAGGTTAGAAAGATTATATATTCCAAGATGAAATCTTGCACCAAAAATTCTCTTATTGGGCTTCTGCTTTATATATGGAAGAAGGTCGGTTTTTTGAATTCCCTCTTTGTCAATAAGGATATGGTTACCGTTTAGAAGGGTTTCTCCCTGAGGAACATATTTTGTTGGGTTACATGAAAATAAAAGAGAAACGACCGAAAGCAGTATTAATATGTACCGCCGGGATAGTAATATTTTGTATAAATTGAACTCTTTCAAATCTTGCCTTGAGTTAATCAACAAATATATTAATAATAATTCGCGTAAATTTGCTACCTGCACAACTAGTGGGAAAAAAATTAATTCCGTTACAGATGATTAGTAAAAACAAATCCAGATTTATAGTATCACTGCAGAGGAAAAAGACAAGGGATGAAGAGGGCCTTTATGTTATCGAAGGTGATAAAATTGTCAGGGAATTCCTCACCGCCGGAATTAGCCTGCACAGTTTATTTGCAAAACCTGAATTTATAAATAGCCTTGGGCCTGAACTGATTGACAGAACAGGTGAAATAAACGAAATAAGCTATGAGGAATTAAAACAAATCAGCAGTATGAAAAGCCCTAACAATGCCCTTGCGCTGGTACCTGTTTCGGTAAAGGAGATGAACTCCCCTATTATACTTGAAACACTGTGTGCGGCTCTCGATTTTGTACAGGATCCGGGTAATCTGGGGACAATTATAAGGGCAGCGGCATGGTTCGGAATTAAAAACATAATATGTTCCGAAACCTGTGTGGACATTTACAATCCCAAGGTAATACAATCAACCATGGGAGCAATACTTCATGTTAACGTTTATTATTGTGACCTTGCTGAG
>CAIPJU010000020.1 GCA_903865465.1 uncultured Bacteroidota bacterium | reverse complement strand
TATTTCACCGATTCCTCAAAATCGATGCAGTCGTCCTCAATACTCTTACCGCAAATGATGATCTGTTTATATACGAAATCAGCAGTCTCTTTTTTCTGGCGTACATTGAGAATATAATATTGTCTCATTGCCAGGCCAACAAATACAATAATAAGTAGGACTAAAAGAATAAGGAAATTATTGGTTTTTCTCATCTTATTATCTCCAGAAGGTGCCAGTTGAGCTCGGGGATAAAGGCGGATACTATGGTTAATTTATCTCCGTTTATTTCAGCCTCAACGACATCCTTTTTGTTTTTGAGGATTTCATTAGCGAAAGCTCTCACGCTTGATTCTTTGCTAAGTGAAAGATTATAAGTCTCTTTTCTGTAGGTATCCTGTTTTATTGTCTCAACATATTTGTGCTCAAAAAGCGGCGGAAATGAGAGCAGGTTGGTTGCGCTCTCCTGGGCAGCTACAATGGCTCCGGTACTGTCAATTATCATTATCATTTTGTCATTGTCATCCTGTATATACCTCTTGGTAATCCGGTTTATGGTAACGTCAATGCCTGGTACCCCAACAAAACTATTTTTGTAATAGACGGGAGCAATGGCTGAGACCATCCAGCCACGACCTGCAGGATCAACATATGGTTCGCTGAGCCAGACAGATTTCTTTTCTGGATTATGCATTGGATCTGCCATAAAGAAAAAATTGAATATTGGAATATCCATCTTTGCCTCGTATTGTGACAATACATCAAAATACGGATAGATACGGTTTATGGCGTTAATGTCATTAAAATAAACCTGGACAATTTCAGGATATTGTTCTACCAGCTTTTTGAAATCGGAATCGATTGGTTCAGTGAAATAAACAATTTTCCTTACCTTTTCAGTTATAGGGTAATATCCCGAAACAAAAATGGCTGAGCCTCCGTCATTATTTGGTTTGAAAAAGACCCCGTTGACGGCAAATTTGTATTTATCTTTTTCAATTCCCGGCAATATTTTGTCCTGCTTGTCATAGAGCTCTGTTATTCTCAATGCAAGCGAATCAATCTCCATCCTGATGTACCTGAAGTCCCTGTTGATGCCATCAGCCTTCTTCATTAGCGTTTCCTGAACTTTAATCAGATCGGTCTTCCCGTGCCTGCCACAGGATATTAATTGAAATGAAATCAACAGGATAGAAATGTATTTGTAAGTAACTTTCACCTTATGAAATTTTTCTATTTTCTTTCAAATATTACTGTGCAGCTTAACGATAATTCTATATAACGTCTTCCCGAAAAGCATTTTTGACTGATAACAAAGTGTTTCAAAAAGCTTTGCAATTTAGTAAATTCCATTTTTTTTAGTATTATTTACGATAAGCCTAAATTTTAAGTTACTAAGATGTTTAATAAGTGTGTGTTATAACGACAGTACGAGTGTCAGGTATATCTTTTCGGCTACAGGATTTGTTGAAAGTGTCAGCTTAAGTGGCATGGAAAAACTTTCTGTTACTTTTATTGTCTTTTGTGCACCTGCCCCAATATGGATGACATTAAAACCTTTAGTCTGATAGAGTATACTCTTGCCGGGTGTAATACCGATAAAAAAATTGTAGCTAAGGTCATTTAGATTGCCGTTGTATTTAAGTTCAATATAGGTTGAGTGGTTTACTTGTATTGAATCCGCAGGCCTGGTGTCGATGGCTGCACCATACATAATTACTCCGGCATAAAAGGATAAGGGAAATTTGCCGGAATAATTGTAGCTGAGACCCAACTCGGCACAATGCCCGGTGGTGCTGTTTCCAAACGTAAAGTAATGCTGATTCAGACCCGCATAGCCGGGGAAAAAGAGGTCGGTGAAGAGGAGGGACATATCTTTATGGGTATACTTTGCATAGATATCTACCTCCTTGAAATCTCCTCCAAGTTCATAGTTGCCCCAGCTGCCAACGGTAAATCCTTTATAAGAAACCTCTCCCCATGGTTGTACTGCGGGGCCTTTGCCAAATACAAATCCCCGCCAGAGATATTGCGAAGCAAAATCAGATCCAACGGAAATTGATGATTTAACCGGCTTGCTCTCCTGGGCTGCAACAGATAAAGCCATAGAAGCAGAAAGCATAATTGTCAATAGAATTTTATTTGTCATGTATTATGAATTGTAAAAACCCATTCACTATTTTAATGACTTTAAATTTCCCTTAAAGAACTCACATTACCAAATTTGCAGTGAAAATTCTCATTGGCAATTCATGGTTATTTATACCTGATCAGGTCCGTCATCATGAAGAATTTGTTAACCCTTATCAAGAATTTTTATTCTTGCTGGTTATACAAATGTTATTGAACATATTGAGATTAGTTAGTTATTTAGAAAATTGTTAATTTTCGAAAAACAGAATGATTGCCCGAATTTAATATAAACAGGTCATTCACTGATGTATAAATACCAGTTGATATATAATTATTCAAAAAAAAATGGTACAAACAATTTTAGGATCAGGCGGAGGAATAGGTGTTCCTTTGGCAAGGGAATTGAAAAAATATACTGATCAGATTCGGCTTGTCAGCAGGAATCCGAAAAGTGTTAATGAAAGCGATGAATTGTATCGGGCCGATATAAAAGATCCAGGTCAGATTGACGGAGCAATTGCAGGAAGCGATGTTGTGTATGTGACTATTGGTTTTGAATATAATCTCAGGGTTTGGCAGGAGACCTGGCCCTCTTTCCTGAGGCAGGTGATCAGTTCATGCATTAAACATAATTCAAAACTGGTCTTTTTTGATAATATCTATATGTATTCAGGTGAATCATTGCTTTTTATGACTGAAAACGCCGCCATTAAACCTCCCAGTAAAAAGGGCGAGGTCAGAAAGGTCCTTCGTGAGATGATACTGGAGGAAACAGCAAGTAACCGGCTGACCGGCTTGATTGTCAGGGCTGCCGATTTCTATGGTCCGGAAAATAAAAACAGCGCCTTGTCAATAATGGTTGCTGATAACCTGATGAAGGGGAAAAAAGCGCAGGTCTTTGGAGATCCCGGTAAAATACATACCTACACCTATACTCCTGATGCTGCAAAGGCAACAGCCATCCTTGGAAATACGCCCGATGCATACCAGCAGGAGTGGCACGCACCAACCACAAAAGAGAAGCTTACCAATATTCAGTGGATTGAAATGATCGCGAGCGAACTTGGTACTGAACCAAAATACCAGAAAGTTCCATCATTCATGCTTAACATAATTGGGCTTTTTGTACCCATGATGAAAGAATTCCCTGAAATGCTCTACCAGTATGAGCAGGACTATATCTTCGATAGCAGTAAATTTGAGAATCGTTTCGGACTCTTTGCGACCGCGCCGCAGGAAGGTATAAAGAACCTGATAAAAAGTTTAAAGTCTTGATATATTCTATCCTTCACTCTGTTCCTGAATAGCAGGCTTCGAATCTTCGAGCCAATAGATGAACAGAACGTAAACAACAGAGAATATAACCGCGCCCGTAAATAGTCCGACGAGTCCTGAATACATAAATCCTCCGAAAGAGCCTATAAAAATAACCGACATCGGTACTACTGCTCCGCGACCAAGCAATATTGGTTTCAATACGTTATCAATTACTGAAACAATCACCGTCCAGATCAGGTAAAAAACTATTACACCGGTGCCTTTGGTAGCTATAACATAAATTAAAACAGGAACGGATACCGGAAATATTCCTATTTGAATAATACTGAATAAGAGGGCCAGAATAAACCAAAGCCCTGCACCTGGCACTCCTGCTAAAATCATTCCTATGCCAAAGAGAATAGCCTGAATAAAAGAGACTCCCAGGATACCCTTCATAACGGTTCTTATTGTCTTTTCGGCAATTGATGCTAATTGGCTCCCTTTCTCTCCAACCAGTCTCGTAAAAACTTCATAGGCCAGTTTAGAGGACTTTTCAGAATAAACCAGGAACACACCTGAAACAATAATGGAAATTATAAGCTTCATGAAAGCAACACCTGCAGAAGTCACGGATGTTATAACACCTACGAAAAGCTGCTGAAGCTGAGGCGCATATTGCGACAGGGTTCCTCCAAGGTTTTTTGATAATGAATTCCATTTCTCAAACAGGTATGGTCCGATAACAGGCCAGGTGGCAACCTTTTCCGAAGCTTCAGGTATTATATTTCCTGCAGAGCTGTACTGATCTTTTAGAAAAGCAACAGCCTGGTAGAGTGACTTTGCGAAAAGTAAACCGGGTATTGCAAGTATTAAAAACATCATTATCACTATGATAGTTGATGACAATACTTTACTTAATTTCAATTTTGACTGTAACCAGGTAAACATAGGGTAAAGAGCGATACCAAAGATAATCGACCATAGAAGTATGTCAATAAATGGCTTTATTATCCCGTAACACCAGTATAATAACAACAAAAGGACTGCGATACGGATTACTGTCTCTGCGATATTCTTAATCGGATCTTTGGTATTCGTAGTATTATCTTCGGCCATAGCGTCGCTTAATAAAAGACTAAAAGAAATTAACAACGGCAATTTATACAGAATATATATAAAAATATTATCCTGATTACTTTATATTGATTGACAGCTATTCATTATAATCATGAATTTGTTCTTAATCATTTGAATAGCTCATTGATTTACACTAAATTAGCAGGTGCAAAATAATGAAGTGCAATTAAGGTTAATGCTCCTTTCACTATTCTCATTTATTAATACCCTTCCGGAAAATAACAAAGAGAATCTTAAAGTGTTGAGTATATAGTTCCTGGCAAGGGTCGGTTAAATCTTGCTTCAGAATGTTCATAATCATTGGTAAGGAAATTCAGAGATGTTTAAAATTAAAAATGAATTCAAATCATCATTTATTGCCCTGATAATCGGAATAATAAAAGTATTGACCGGCAATGATATGCAGGCTGCTAATTCTCCTTCGGGGAGCGATTTGAAAATGTCATTCATGTTCGATAATTTAGAAAGGACATTCAGGATTCATATTCCGCCGGCTTATAAAAAATCCACCAGCCCTGCATTAGTAATTGCTCTGCATGGAAAGGGAGGGAATGGGGAGAGTATGATCCTATTAACAAGGAAAGGATTTAATAAGCTGGCAGACAGAGACGGATTTATTGTTGTATATCCCGATGGTATTGAACTTAACTGGAACGACGGAAGGATGGATGAAGAGTCGAACGACCGGGCACACAGGGAAAATATTAATGATGTTGCATTTATTTCTGCCCTGATTGATTCGATGATTGTAAATTACAATGTTAATCCGAAGTCTGTTTACGTAACCGGAATATCGAACGGGGCCATAATGTCATACCGCCTTGCATGTGAATTATCTCAGAAAATCACTGCTATTGCTCCGGTGGATGGGAATATTCCATTTAAACTCTTCCCGGAGTGTTCTCCGGCTTTGCCGGTTTCATTGCTGGCAATCAATAATATCAATGATCCTCTTGTTCCTTATGAAGGCGGTGACATATATGGTCATTTTCACAGGGTGAGGTTAGGCAGGGTATTATCGGTCGAAGAGTCTATCTCTTACTGGGTAAAAAGGAATGGTTGTTCTCCTATTCCAGCCCTGAGCGAAGAACCCGACACCTCACCTTCGGATGGTACAAGGGTTTTGAGAAAACATTTTGCAGACGGGGCTTCAGGAACGGAGGTTATTTTATATTCCATTTATGGAGGTGGCCATACCTGGCCGGGTGGTTTTCAGTATCTTCCGGTATGGCTAATTGGCAAAACCTGCAGGGATTTTGAAGCCTGTGATGTCATCTGGTCGTTTTTTAAATCGCATACAAGGTAAAGCCCTTTTGGAATATAATATTGTAATGCAGTGAGTTATAATGTTAAACTGCTCTCTTCAGGTGCTGGTCGTATATTAGTCTGAACCAGGTATTGATTTTAAAGTTGTATCTTTGATTGTTAAATTATCCAAGGCTATTACTAAAAAAGCATTTCACGAAAAAGGCTGGCTTAAGCTTGATAATGCCGCGAAGTTATTTCCGGCAATTATGTCAAACGATCTTACATCTGTATTCAGGATCACTGCAACGCTTAAGGAACCAGTGATATACCCGGCTGTCAGGGAAGCTGTGGCTATTACCTCAGGGCGATTTCCTTATTTCTCCGTTTCACTTGGAAGTGGTATATTCTGGCATTTCCTTGAGTTCAATGACCAGATTCCACGTATTCAGTTTGATGAGGAGACGCCATGTACAGCTTTTGCCGTAAAAAGGAAGAATGAACCCCTTTACAGGGTGATTCTTAAGCGTAATATGATATCTGTTGAGTTCCATCACATAATTACTGACGGAGGCGGGGCACTTGAATATCTGAAGTCTTTGCTCTATACCTATCTGACAATTACCGGCAAAAAGATTAGTTCATCAGAGAATATAGTTCTTCCCGGAACGGATGTTCCGGAGGAGGAATATGAGGACGCCTACAATAAATTCTTTCAGAAGCTTCCTGCCCCTGACAAACTTGCCAAAGCATGGCAGCTGCCATTTAAGATTAATAAGAATCCCAGGCTTCGGGTCCTTCATGTCGAGATGAATACCAATGAGTTGCTTGACCTTTCACACCGGGCCAATGTGTCACTTACTGAATATTTTGTTGCAGTCTATCATCACGCGCTTCAAAAAGTCTTTCTCTCTCATGAAAAACCCGGGAAAAAAAGAAGAAGAAAAGTTCTCCGGATTGAAGTACCCGTAAACATGAGGAATAAATTACCAACCAGAACAATGCGTAATTTTTCTCTTTTTGTGCTGCCCGAAATAGATCTGCGGCTTGGTGATTACACCTTCGAAGAGATAGTTCAGTCTGTTCATCATCAGTTGCAGATCAGTTCGGATATCAAGCAGATATCCAGGTTTATGTCATCAAATGTAAGTTCGGAAAAGCTTCTTCTGGTCAGGTTGATGCCTCTGTTTGTTAAAAAAATGGTTATTGCATCAGTTTATAAGAGCCTTGCCAGAAAAAGATGGTCAGGGATATTTACTAACCTGGGGAGGGTTAAATTACCGGGTGAAATGGAGGAGATGATCGACTCTTTTGAACTCATTCCGCCGCCTCCAAATCCCAAAGTCAAGGTGAGTTGTGCACTGATTTCTTACAGAGACAAGATGCGGTTCTGTTTCTGCAACATCAGCCAATCATTGGAACTTGAACAGAATATAATAAGGCACTTTACCGATGCCGGAATCTATGTTAAATTAATAAAGAACGATTAAAAGCCTGAAGTATGATAATTTGCAGTAACTGTGGAGTCGGTATTGACGATGGCTTTACAATTTGTCCTCTTTGCGGAAGAGATCCCTTAAATTCACAAGAGCAGGAGGTTATATCAGATAATTTTCCTTCTGATATAATTTTTCTTCATAAAAAAGAGGTAAGGAAGCATCTGTGGGAGTTAAGCGCCATCATCTCCTTTTCGGGAATTGCGGTTTGTACCATCGTAGATCTTTTAGTCAATAAGAGCCTGCACTGGTCGCTGTTTACTGATGTTTCAATATCAGCAACCTGGATTATCCTGACGCTGTCGCTTTTTGTTTTCATAAAGACCCCGGTTTTTATTGTTCTTGTCATTATGTCCGTACTTTCAGGTCTTTTTTTTAATAATATTA
>CAIPJU010000019.1 GCA_903865465.1 uncultured Bacteroidota bacterium | reverse complement strand
CAACTGCTCCATGCGGCTGAATGACTCCGATGGGAATGTTTTCACCACCAGCTTCACCCCTGGAGTTAAAAAGGTGATTGATTTTCTCAAGTCATCATTCGATGCAAGCATTTCAGAAGCTGAAGAGAAGATCAACTTCTGAATCTTCGGGAGTTCCGCTGGCGCGGAACTCCCTTTTTAACGATCGTAAAGGCAAAAAAATATAATATTCGAGGTAAATGAAAAATCACTAAAAGACTACAATCCAAGGTATATTTGAAACTTACAATCAACTCGCTTTTACTTCCCATTATTTATCCGATATTTGCTGTTAATATGAAGTCGTTATTATATTTAATATCGGTCCCGAATAGAATTTGAAAAATTTGCAAGATGAACAATTGGGTTGAAACAGCCATTCAACTGCTGCGTAAAAGTCTTTATCCAGTTCCTCAGGAATTTAATGAACTGGATTGGAAAAGTAATTTATCGTCTAAGAGCGAACGACTTGCCCAGCATATCTCGGCTTTCAGCAATACAATCGGAGGTGGCTTCATGGTATTTGGGATAGGCAATGATGGTCAACCTCTGCCGCTATCAAAGTTGGAGATGGATGAAATTATCCAAAAGTTGGGGAATATCGCTCGGAATAATTTAGCACAACCAGTTGGCATCGACCATTCGGTTATCGATTTTATGGGTAATTCGATTTTACTAGTGCATGTTCCTGAACAGGAAAACAAACCTGTACACCTCAGAGGTCAGGATCTTTTTGCCAGCTATAAACGCAGTGCAGGTCAAACAGTTAAACTCTCACATCACGAAATAAAACAATTGATTGCTATTTCCACTGGATTTGAGTTTGAGTCACAGACTGCTTTGGATAATGTTAGCAGCGATGATGTTTTAAAACTTATTGATTACGATAGCTATTTTACATTACAAGAAAGACGTCTTCCGGATACAAAGACTGGTATTTTGGATATCCTGGCAAGTGATGATTTAATAAAGCAGACTCAAGGTGGATGGGAAATTTTAAATCTGGGTGCCATCCTTTTCGCAAAGGATCTGAAGAATTTTAAAGCACTGAAAAGAAAAGCAATAAGAGTAATTGTCTATAATGAATCCAGTAGAATAAATGCATTAAAGGAACAAGAAGGAGGCAAAGGCTACGGCTCTGGTTTTGAAGACTTGATCAGCTATATCATGGACCAACTTCAATCCAATGAAGTAATTGAAAACGCTTTACGTAAAAAGGTCAAGGTGTATCCGGAAAAAGCCATTCGCGAATTTGTGGCAAATTCATTAATTCATCAGGATTTTTCGGTGACAGGTTCTGGGGTTATGATTGAAATATTCTCTGACAGGATTGAGATTACAAATCCTGGTGTCCCATTGGTTGACGTTAATCGTTTTATAGATTCACCCCCAAAATCCAGGAATGAAAGTTTAGCATCATTAATGAGAAGATTGAACATTTGCGAAGAAAGGGGCAGCGGAATTGATCGGGCAATTGAAGCGATTGAAATTTTTCAACTACCAGCTCCAAAATTTATCAGAGGAGATGATTTTACACGGATAATATTGTTTGCTCCAATTCCATTGTCTCGGATGAACAACGAAGACAGAATAAGGGCTTGTTATCAGCACACTTGTCTCCATTATGTTAATAATCAACCCGTAAACAATCAATCAGTTCGTAAACGATTCAATATTTCTAAGAATAATGTTTCCTACGCTTCGAAAATCATAGCCGACACTATTGATGCCGGCTTAATTAAACCTTCTGATCCGACAGGAATCCGTTTAATTAATTCCCCCATAACTTGGTAAACATTGATACCAGACTCTTTTGATTTCAGGGTTTCTTCAAAACAAAAATT
>CAIPJU010000018.1 GCA_903865465.1 uncultured Bacteroidota bacterium | reverse complement strand
CAAGGACGACTTGTTCAGGCAGCTGACCTGAAATAGACTCCGACCTTGAAACCTTCATCACCATCTCGTATGCAAGGGTACTGAATGGCTTTATCCGGCCATCATGACCCTGCACCCACACTTTGGCAAATTCTTTCGAAATGTCAGATGAAACAGAATGAGGTTCAAACGCGTTGGCGGTAAATCCGCAGGTCAGAATGAGAAATGCGGCCATTGCTGTTCCTGCTGAGGCCTTTTTCATAAGATTATAAAAGTGACTGTTTTTATTAAAGATAGATAATAGAATTCCTAGAGCAAGGAGCAAATAACCCAGGTAGGTGATAAGTGTTCCGGGAAGATCATCATTGACTGAAAGAACAGTACCCTTTTCATCCATATCGTAGGAAGACTGATAAAACCGGTATCCCCTGTGATTCAGTATATTATTCATAAAAATCTTATGGTCTTCATTAATCCCCTTCTCCTTGTCGGTGAGGGTAACGAGGCTTTCATAAGACGAAGGGGAATTTGAGCCAGGATATCTGATCAGTGTAAAATCTTTTAATTTCAACGAAAATGGGAGAACAATCTCTTCGGGACCAACCCACATCCTGTAATTTACCCCCTGGAAAGATCCTGTATATTTCATCGATTCGTTTTGAGCTGAGGTCCACAGGGTAATCTCCTGTTGCTTTTGGTTGTCGGCTAACTGAATAACCAGGGCGTTTTCGCCGGTTGGGGTACCGTTCCCGGCTGAAGCCTCCACACGTGCAGACTTTAAAAATCGTTTTACCACAATTGAAGTGCTTCCAACCTGATAAATAAGCCTTTCAGTGCAGGCCATTTCTTTGCCGGCAGGACAATCAGGTAATTGCTCAGCCTGCATATTGGATGAGTGAATAACATTATCGGCTGACATTTTCAGACTATCATCTTTCAGGTTAAAACGGACATTGGCCGCCGTATTAAAACCTATTGAGACTCCACCAGCAGCGACTAACTGACCGATTGTGAGTAATTCATTCTTCATGCCGCTCCCTGAGGAATAGACAAGTTCGATCATCGGTTCACCCTGGCTTGTTTCCTGGATACTCCGTTGGGCGTCGGCAATGTAATTTACCGATTTTACGCCAATCTCTTTTCCTCCGATTTGTATCGCTCCTGACAATTTATTTCCGGCAAGGATTGTGGCTCCGGCAGGCTCTGAAAATCGTTTCTGCTCACCCTGATATATAGCTTCAAAATTAAATTTTGTTTGGTTGGAGATAAGGATATTTGTAGATTCCCCTTCACGGATATGGACAACACCCTCGCTGCCAAAATAGCGGGTTACCCCGGCCCCAATTATGATTAAAACAAATGCGAGATGAAAAATCCCCATTGTGAGTCTCTTTTTCAAATACATCTTATGCTTTAAAAAATTGGCAATCATATTCGCACTCAGAGCGATAAGGATTAATTCGAGCCACCAGGTATTATACACCATAGCCCGAGCAGCTTCTGTACCGTAGCTGTTTTCGATAAAAGTTCCAGCAGCCAGCGAAAAAGCAAAAAGCAGCAGTAAAAACCCTGCTGTTGAAATGGAAAAAAGGAAACTATAGAAATTTTTCATGTGTGTTATTTTAAGTGTGCTAATATAGAAAAAAATAGTCGCTGTCGATAGCCCCGGATTTTAGAATCTATGAACAACCCAATGCCAAACCCCGGACAGCGATAAAACTGCCTGGATTGACCTGTTGTTATAAATTTAAATATTTTGAAATTTGCCCTTCTGATTCCTTTCTCTGATTTATAT
>CAIPJU010000017.1 GCA_903865465.1 uncultured Bacteroidota bacterium | reverse complement strand
GTTTAACGAGAGTGAATCCAAACCAATCTTACCAAGATGTTGCCAACCAGGCATTATATTCTTTAATTCCCTTAACCGGCTTTCAGCTTTGATGCTCAAGACGGATCGTTTTTGTGACTTTGGAGAGCCCAAAAACGGTGTAACCATAAGAATAAACAGAAGAATATAGAAGGATGACCCGACAGATCTACTCATCAATAAGTTATTATAAGGGCGGCCAAAATTAGAATTAATTTTATAATAATAGTAACTTTACGGACTATGTTTTCCCAAAAAAATGTAGGACAAGGCCATTTATGTTTAACAATAATGGATTTTTGTTATGCATTATTTTCAGGGATTTATGAATCCGAATCAGCAAAGTTAAAATTAGAAATATTAAGGTTCACCACAAAATAATTTCGACAGATAATGATCCTTATTGCAGACAGCGGAAGTACGAAAGCCGCATGGACTATCCTTTCCGACACGGGAATTGCAGAAACGGTTATCACCTCAGGGATTAACCCGTTTTATCAGGATTCCAGGCAAATTGCCCTTCAATTGCATCATGAATTTACCCTGGTTCAGAAGAAATTTGATGCAATCTATTTTTATGGTGCCGGATGCCTTAATCATGAAAAGGAAGAAATCGTTAAGGAGGCTTTATTGCAAGTCTTTGAGACTCCCCAAATCCTTGTTAGAAGCGATCTTCTGGGCGCTGCCCGTTCATTATGTCAGAACAAGCCGGGGATTGCCTGTATTTTAGGAACCGGATCAAATTCGTGCTGTTACAATGGTTCTAAAATAATTAATCATGTTTCGCCGTTGGGATTCATTTTGGGTGATGAAGGAAGTGGTGCGGTTCTTGGGAAAAGACTGATCGGTGACATTTTAAAAACCCAATTACCTCAATGGCTGATTCAAGATTTTTTTGAAAGTTATCAGACTACCCCGGCAGAGATCATGGAAAATGTTTACAAACAACCCTTTCCAAGCAGGTATCTTGCAGGTTATACCAGATTTCTGTCTAAACACATTGATAGCCCTGAAATAGAGAATATTGTAATTGCCGGGTTTCAGGAATTTATCAGGCGAAACCTGATGCAATACGCCCAGGTCAAGTCTTTACCGTTTTATTTTACAGGCAGCATCGCTTACCATTTTGAACCTCAGCTCAGAAAAGTCTTTGAAGAACAAAAGCTACTTTTGGGAAAAATAGAACAAGCACCGATGAACGGTCTGATCTCTTATCATCAGAAAGTATCAAAAGAATAAAAATCCTAGTTATTCCATGACCTCAAAATCCGGGACCAAAATCAGTGTAACTGAATCACCTTCAAATTTCGAAAATCTCGACACGATGTCAGTTGAAGAGTTGCTTATTCACATTAATGAAGAAGATGCCAAAGTACATCTGGCAGTTAAAGAGGCAATTCCTCAGGTCAGAAAATTAGTGGAACAAATTGAAGCCAGAATGAAAAAGGGGGGGCGTGTATTCTATCTGGGCGCCGGAACAAGCGGCCGGCTTGGAGTTTTGGATGCATCGGAAGTTCCTCCTACCTTTGGCGTTTCTGAAGGGATGGTAATCGGATTAATTGCAGGGGGAGACACAGCGCTTCGCAAATCGATGGAAGCGGCTGAAGATGATCCTGAAAAAGCATGGACCTCACTTCAGACTTTCAATATTAATAAAAACGATGCAGTGATAG
>CAIPJU010000016.1 GCA_903865465.1 uncultured Bacteroidota bacterium | reverse complement strand
GTCTCAATTTCACTTTGGTTTAATATTAATAACGGTAATCAGTAATTATTTGATATACCTTTAATTCCCTCTGTGGCATCTCTGTGCCTCTCAGTTAAGTTTTTAACATAAAGTTACACAGATTTACAAGGAGATACAGGAAGTTACACAGAGAAGAAACAGAGTTATCAGGAAGCAGAGTTTAAATTACTTTTAGCCAGAAGGGAAAGATTGAATGTTTTTGGTAATTTTATTGCAAAAATAAGGAATGCAGGGATATGAGATAAAGCCATCAAAGTGGCTGTCATTTGATCTGAAGGAGTTATGGAAGTATCGTGAACTTTTTTGGTTCATGGCCTGGCGCGATATCAAGGTAAAGTACAAGCAGACAATGCTGGGGTTTATTTGGGTGATACTTCAGCCATTATCGTTCATGATAATCTTCAATGTCCTCTGGCTGAAAATAATGAGCCCTGCGGATCTCGATATCCCCTACCCTCTCTTTGCATACTCAGGACTTATCTTCTGGGGCCTCTTTTCTGCCGGCATTAGCGGGGCAGGTGAAAGCCTAATCTCTAACTCCAACATTATAAAAAAAGTTTATTTCCCAAGGGTAATAATCCCATCATCATCGGTGCTGGTAGCTCTGTTTGATTTCGTCATGACATTATTTATCCTGGTTATCATCATTATCTATTATCACATAAAAGTAAGGTTCTTCCAGATGGCAGGACTATTCTCGCTCAGCATCCTGGTCGCAGCATTTTCATCATTGGGCCTGGGACTGATTATAACCACAGCTACACTGCGGTACAGAGATTTTAAGTATGTGATGCCTTTTTTCCTTCAGGCTTTCTTCTTTGTTTCACCAGTCGTTTACCCTCTGGCAGTGAAGAGTCATGGCACATTGAAATTCATTATGTCACTGAATCCCCTTGCCGGCGCTATAAATATAGCCAGGGCTTCATTCTCCGATAAAGCAGCAGACTGGAATATGATAGGTTTTACAGTTGCCATTACTTTCTTTCTTTTCATTGTCGGACTGACTCTGTTCCGGCGGTTCGAATCACAATATTCTGATCTGTTATGACACCTGCCATTGAGATAGAATCGATATCAAAAAAGTTCCTCATTGCAAGTAATAAAGCAATGTACGAGACATTCAGGGAGAGTATCTCTTCGCTCTCTTTTCTCAGGCCGAAACATGAATTCTGGGCACTTCGCGACATCTCTTTCAGCATGATGCCGGGTGAAACTATGGGAATAATAGGCGATAACGGCGCAGGAAAAACGACACTGCTGAAAATTCTTTCGAGAATTACCAAACCTACTTCTGGCCACGGCATGATTAACGGCAGAGTTGCCAGTCTTCTTGAAGTCGGTACCGGATTCCATCCTGAACTGACAGGGAAGGAAAATATTTACCTTAACGGAGTAATACTGGGACTGAGAAAACGTGAAATAGACAATAACTTTGACAGGATTGTCGATTTCGCAGGGATCAGTGAGTTTATAAACACACCCATCAAGCATTACTCTACCGGGATGTGGGCACGTCTTGCCTTTTCAGTTGCCGCCCATCTTGAACCTGAAATCCTTTTAATCGATGAAGTCCTATCTGTGGGAGATGCAGAATTCCAGAAAAGATCGCTTGCCAAGATGAACGATCTCTCAAAAAGCGGACGGACGGTGGTTTTTGTAAGTCATAATATGGCTGCAGTAAGAAATCTTTGCAACAAATGCCTCCTCATTGGCAAGGG
>CAIPJU010000015.1 GCA_903865465.1 uncultured Bacteroidota bacterium | reverse complement strand
GGCAATTATATTCTCCAGGTTTTTAAACGCTTCATCAGTCCAGATGATCTTATAGGTACTTTTCATATACTTCCCGGGCTGTATCGTGAGAATGAACTTTACCATCTTTAAGATCTTTTAGGCCTCTTTCAATAGAATCAAGCTCTTCTTTGTTCAGAGAGTCCCACCAATCTCTAGATCTTGAATAGTCTTCCTTGATTGATTTTAGCCTCTCAATAATTGAGGTATCATTTAATTTTGATATCCATTCAATTAAACCCAATTTTTCAGTCTGAATATTCATATTGTCGTTTTTCACAAAGTTAATCATTTCCCTTTCTTCTTAAATGGAGAATATCTTAGAAATGTGCACCTGGCATGACGCCCAACGGATGACGGTATGGGGCGTGGCGGCTAAAGGAGATTTCCTGTCGGGATAAACAAAATTAAATTATGTGTGTAACATTCGGGTGGTTGCAAAAGACAGCCATGACCTATACCGTTTGTTGGGTGTATGTGCCTTTTTTTGAAGTCTTTTTACATTTTCTTTTCTCTTTATCAGTCTTAATAAAATCACTGATCATTTTTTTCTCTTTCGCGGTCAACGGTCTTGGGTCAACAAAGAAATCTATATCTAATGGTTCACTAATTAAGCCCATAATACTAATTTTTAAAATACTTCTTAATCAATTTTAATGCCGCATCTGTATTAATTATCATTAATTGTCCGCCAACATTAATCGCACCAAGCGTTTTTTCATAATGTCCAATCAGTTGTGTTTTTGCAGTAAATGAAACATAGCCTTCAAATCCATGATGAAATGAAATCCTGCAAACAAATGCTACAAGGTTACCGGGAACTCCTAAATACACCTTGTTTTGTCCAAGATTAAAAGGAGCACTTTCTATCAAGTGGATATAAATATAGTCTTCTCTCTCAGTAATGCTAATTAATCCCTGAACTATATCTGGATTGCCAACGATTGTTAATTTATAAACATCACGATCAGGTTTTTTATATTCATTCTTCCAATCAAATAGCCATCCAGTCCTCTTTGTAATTGACTTTAAATCATTTTTATCGATAAAAGTGACATCTGTCTGAAAGCTATCGCCTGTAATGATATTTTCAATTGAATTGGTCAATTTATCAATCTCTGCATCAATATATTGAGGCTTGTATTTCATATTGCAAATTTACTTAAAATGAACGAGAAATTATCATGTGAGCTGGGTTTTCTGGCATTACACCCAACTGGTTAGCCGCTATGCCACGTGCGTTACATTGACTTATTTTTTCAGGCAGAGATTTAACAAGCAAGGGGTATAGCGGCATGTTACCAGCCGATTTTTATTAGAGTTAATCGTAGTGGAACCTGCATTTCGCGATCTGAATCTCATCAATTTTAATTCGATAAATCAACCTGTGTTCACTATCAATCCTTCGCGACCAGAATCCTTTGTATTTATATTTTAAAGGTTCTGGCTTTCCCATACCATCGAAAGGATGACGAGCTATATCTTTCAGCAGGTCATTGATTTTTTCAAGAGTCTTTTTGTTGGTTTTCTGCCAGTAGAGGTAATCCTCCCAGGATTCATCCACAAATACATATTTCATGGCTCAATCAGCTCTTTTTGAAATGACTGGCCCTTTGAAAGTCTTTCTACAGCAGAATCAAGCCTTTGCTCATTAATTTTAGACGACAATTCATGTTGGGTTGATGTCAGTGAATTATACTCATCAAGCGATATTACAACGACTCCGTTATCTTTACCCCGGTTAATTATCAATGTCTCAAAGTTTTCGGTTACCCGGTCAAGATAATGCTTGATATCCTTTCTAAAATCTGAGATTGTTGTTGTTAACATAATAGGTTTATTTGTACGTAAATCAGTACAAATATACGTACAAATAATTCATATTACATAATCTCTCTATTTTTTTAATTGGCTGGTAACGGTATAAGGCTAAGTATAGTGCGGGTCTGCGTAAGAATTAACTGTCGGGGTGCCGGAAAATCTGATGCGTTGCATAAATTTCCCATCAGCTCTGAACCCCGCATTATATTTAGCCTTTGTTGAACTAAATCCCGCCTCCGCGGGATAGCTCTTTAAAAGTACCCGATTCTTTCTTTAATTGAAAAATTATTCACTTAAAATTTCTGATTATGAGAAAGAAATCGGGTATGACTATGGTAGAG
>CAIPJU010000014.1 GCA_903865465.1 uncultured Bacteroidota bacterium | reverse complement strand
ACTCCCAATCTTCAGCCTTCAGTACTCAACCTTTACCCTAAGACTGATCCAACGGAATCATTGGAGAAACTAAGCCGTTCAGGCGAACTTTCAGTCTCCTATAACCGAAAAACCGTTAAGAGCACTGATGGAAAATTTAGGATAACCAGTGAGCAGGCGAACTTCAGCATCCCAAGTATGGAGAGCTCCTACAACCGGATGAGCGCAAAGCAATCCCAGGATCTCAGGTACCAGGAATTCAAAATAGCTCGATTCGAAATGAAAATTGAGGATAGGGTTCCTGCAGTTATCCTGGCCAAAGCATTGGAACTACTTAAGGTAAATTATGTTGAGGATGTGTATAAATTTTGCATCAAGTCAACCGTGAACGGTAAGACTGTAATAAGCCTCGGTGATGCCGATTATAATCCACCAAAAGGTACCCGGGAATTCAAATCGCCGCTTTTTCTTGATGATCCCACTTCAACACCTGCTTACCTTTATATTTATTTCCCGGATCAGCATGCAAAAGAGATCAAAGCTGCCTCCGACTTTGTCCTTCCATCGTTACTGCTCACCTTCATCATCATAGGTATCTTTGTATTCACACTCCAGATCATCCTGCGACAGAAGAAGTTGTCGCAAATCAAAAACGACTTTATCAACAATATGACCCATGAGCTGAAGACACCGATCTCTACGATCTCGCTTGCCTCCCAGATGCTGAAGGACAATTCGCTTGTTCATTCTCCGGCTACCATCGATCATATTTCGGGAGTGATACTCGATGAGAGCAAAAGATTGAGCAGCCAGGTTGAAAAAGTGCTGCAAACGGCAGTCTTCAACGAAGGTAAGCTGAAGCTGAAATTTACGGACATCGATCTAAACCAGATTATTTCACAGGCGGTATCCAATTTTGAGATTCGCGTCACGACTTCCAACGGCACAATTGAAACAACCATTGGAGCGGAGAACCCGTTTATCAGGGGAGATGAAATACATATTACCAATGTAATTTTCAATCTGCTTGATAATGCGGAAAAATACAGTAAGGAAATTCCGAAGATTGAGATACTTACCGAGAACAAAGGCAGCTGGGTGATTGTTCAGATAAAGGATTATGGGATAGGTATTTCGAAAGAAAATCTAAGCCAGATATTTGAACGTTTCTACCGCATACCTACCGGGAATGTTCACAATGTAAAAGGTTTCGGACTGGGACTCTCTTACGTCAAACGCATCGTAGATGAGCACCATGGTAAAATAAAAGTTGAAAGTTCGGTTGGGAAAGGAACTAAATTCAGGCTCTATTTCCCTGTTATTAAAATAGATTAAATTATGGAAAAGAAGATGAGAGTTATCTTGAGTGAAGATGATGAAAATCTGGGATCGTTGCTCAGAGAGTATTTAATAGCCAAAGGCTACGATACGGATCTTTACCCGGACGGGGAAGCTGCTTTTAAAGGCTTTCGGAAGAATCAATATGACCTGTGCATCTTCGACGTGATGATGCCAAAAAAGGACGGCTTCACATTGGCAAAAGATGTTCGGATAATCAATAGCGATATTCCTATCATCTTCCTTACAGCCAAAAATATGAAAGAGGATGTGATCGAAGGTTTCCGCATTGGCGCCGACGACTACATGACAAAACCTTTCAGCATGGAAGAACTAATCTTCCGCATCGAAGCCATTTTAAGAAGGACTCTTGGTGAGGCGGACAATACACAGGTGATATTTAAGCTGGGGCGCTATACCTTTGATGCCCGGAAACAGACCCTTTCTGATGCCAACGACAGTACAAAACTTACCACCAAGGAGTCAGAACTGCTTCGTTTGCTGTGCGTCAATGCAAACAAGGTGCTTGAACGCAACTATGCCCTGAAAACCATATGGGTCGACGACAACTATTTCAATGCCCGCAGCATGGATGTTTACATCACCAAACTGAGAAAACACCTGAAGGATGAGGAGGGGATTGAGATAATCAACATCCACGGTAAAGGATATAAACTGATCATTTAGAAGATATAAGACTGAGATATGAGATATGAGATATGAGATATGAGATATATTAGTTAGAACTATAATATCAATTCTAATATCTCATATCTCATGTCTTATATCTCATGTCTT
>CAIPJU010000013.1 GCA_903865465.1 uncultured Bacteroidota bacterium | reverse complement strand
TATCCTCCCTTTCTCTTTTGGACGGATAGTCAGTAGTAATCTCCCCCTGGTACGCTTCTCGTTTGTTTTGTTTGTACAACTCATGGCTAAACTGATTTCCCGAATCCAATCCAATCAATTCACTTGCACCATTTACATCAGCGGTTATTTCGTTTTTAGCAAAGGGACAGCGTATGCCTTTTTCATCCTGGATCTCGAGTGTAAGAAAAACAAGCCGATTGCTTTCTGTTCCATCTGGCTTCCATTCCTCTTTCTGCACCAATTTTTTAGGTTCACCTGCTGTTTTTAATGCATGGGTTGCCACGATCTCTTTTTTGTTAAAGGCTTTTACCATCAGGTCACCTTTTTTATAATTGACATGATAGATTGCCTGGTAGGTATTGGGATTCGCCGGCTTTATCCTAAGGCTTTTACCGTTTTGAAACAATTCAACTTTTTGGGCATTGCTATAAACAAAAACCGTGTCCACGTCACCCGGAATAAAATTCCAGTGAGAGGCAATATTGTAGCTGCGCCACTCAAGGTCGTCTTTTTCTTTCAGGTTTACGGCAATGTGTACCATTGGCTTCTCCGACCAGAATGCCTGCCAGTAGTAGTACAATGTTTTTTCGAAACCACCGATATCAATCAGTCCCCATTCCCAGCCACGGCGAGGCCAGAACAGCGATTCGCAGAGATAATCAATTCCAACCCACAAAAACAAACCAACGACATATGGATTATCACGCACTGAAAGCCAGTTTTCCAGGTTTTGGTAGTTTTCAGCACCAAGTAATATACGGTTTGGATAGCGGGCATGTTCTTCACGATATTGTTCCTTAAAATAGTGATTGGGATAATTGTATCCGGCAATGTCCATCGCATCGAAAAATCCATTTGCATTAGCCCATGGAGCCCAGTCGCATGCGGCAGTTACCAGGCAGGTATTATCCTCTTCCTTAGCCCAATCAATAAGTTTCTTCAGGGTTTTGGGTCCATCAGCATAACGCTGGTCAGGTACTTCATTACCCACTGAATACATAAATACTGATGCATGGTTGCGATCGCGCTTAACCATATCCTTTAAATCGGTTTCAGCCCATTGGTTAAAAAACATATGGTATGAATTGGTTTTTTTACCTGCCGGATCTTCCGACCAGCCGAAATGCCATCTTTTGTTCCACTCATCAAAAGCCTCAGCCATCAGATAAAAACCTTTCTCATCACACACATCAATAAAAGCTGGGTCAACCGGCCCATGTGTGCGGATAGCATTACAACCCATTCTTTTTAATTTTTCAAGTCTGTATCGCCAGACGTCCTTAGGCACTGCAGTTCCAAACGAACCGGCATCCTTGTGCAGGCATACCCCCTTGACAATAACTTTCTCTCCATTTACCAGCATCCCCTGGTTCTTATTGAAGTCAATTGTACGAATTCCAACTTTTTGCATTTCTGAACTGACCAGAAGGCCTTCAATCCACAACTGAAGCTCCAATGTGTATAAGTAAGGGTTCTTATCAGACCATAGCACCGGATTCTTCGCTTCAATATTCAGTGACGATTTTATCAAAGTGTAGTCACCAAGTTCAAGATTCTCACTGGCTTCAGCAAAAATGGCTCCTTTACTGTCTTTTAAAATTGCTGTAATACGGGCCTTTTTCAGTATTTTTTTCCAGTTCTCAGGAAATCGCTGAAAATTAATACTCATACCCTCCGGGTAATTGTTAGAAATAACTTCACAATCCACTTTCATCAAGGCATTATTGTCTTTGATTGAGGTGGTTCTGAAAAATGTGCCGAAGGATTTAAAATGTTGCTGTTCAGTAATAAAAAGATGAACATTCCTGTTGATTCCTGAACCAGTGTACCATCGGCAGATAGATGGTAAAGAGTTATCTACTTTCACAGCAATTGTATTAATACTTCCATTATATTTTAAATATGGAGTAAAATCGTATTCAAAAGTGCTGAAACCATAAGGGCGGTTGCCCAGATAAGTGCCGTTCAGAT
>CAIPJU010000012.1 GCA_903865465.1 uncultured Bacteroidota bacterium | reverse complement strand
TAACCAGGCATCCTCGGCTATGTATGACAGCCTCATATTCAGAGCAGCTCAGAAACCTCTTGTCGGTATAAATTCTCAAATACTTTATGCACCTGTTTATCATAATGCAGGCTACGACGATGCTGCAACAAATGGTGGAAACTATGCTGCTATCATTTCTGTTTCACAGAGAATTTTGAATAAAAAAGAACTGAATAACAAGTCTCTTCAGGCCCTGCTCCAGAAAAGAATAATTAATAACTCATCAAAGGTAAGTTCAGCCGAACTTGATAAACTGATTACAGATCAGTATCTCGTTTCACTATCAGTTTTTAACGATTTCGAATTCAACACAGGATTTACTGAACTTTTTGAAAAAGAGAAGCTTATTCTCAGCCAGTTTATGACCAGCGGAATTTGTAAGCAAACAGATTACCTTTCTCTATTAGTTGAGGGACAGACGCAGGAAATGGTTGTCAATCAGCTTAGAAGCCAGTACAGGAAAGAACTTTCTGTGCTTAACCAGTTATGTGGAATCGCCGACACATCCTTTATTGAAGTATCTGCACCGCTATTGAATAAGGCAGGTGTACCTGATGTTGGAAAAACAGCCTCTTTGGCCCAGTACAGGCTTGACAGCCTCCGGATCAGAAATGAGTATGATGCTATTGATATCAGCTACAAACCAAAAGTGAACTGGTTTGCCGATGCAGGAATTCTGTCAAGTACTCCATGGAATTTCTACACTCATCTGGGATACAGTGCAGGCGTGAATCTAAGTATCCCTGTTTATGACGGAAAACAGAGAGGACTTGAAAAGAAAAAACTGGAGTTTGAAGAAAACAGCCGTACCTCCTATCAGGATAATTATCGCAAGAAATATGAAGTGCAGGTTAGTCAGCTGGACGAAGAGCTTAGGAATCTTGATAAAATGCGCGAGATGGCCCTAAAACAGGTAAAAACTGCTGATCAGCTTTTAAAGGCATTAAGACAACAACTTGAAGCCGGAAATATCCAGATGACCGATTACGTCAATGCCGTCAGAAACTTCAGGACCATAAGCCATAATCTGAACATTATCGATATCCAAAAGCTGCAAGTCATAAATGAAATCAATTTTCTTGTTAATCAATAACATCCCTTTTATAATGTCAGCCAGAACAAGAGCTAAATCAGCATCACTGCTCCTTGCAGCCATAATTTTAATATTACCGGCTTGCGGAAATAACCAGCAGGAGACTAAGGAAGAGGTCGGTGTAAAAACACCTGTAACTGTTGTACCGGCGAGTCTTAAGCCTGTTGAATCGGTATTCTACCTTCAGGCATCAGCTCAGTTCCAGCATACCGGAATTGTCAGGACCACGGCCACCGGATCCATCGCAAAAGTCCTTATCAATCAGTGGGACCACGTCAAATCAGGACAACTCCTCTTTACAGTTAAAACAAAAGAGGCTTCAGCGGTATCAGGGAGAACGATAATTGATTCCACTCTCACCTTTAACGGATTAATTAACATCTATTCCAATAAAGATGGCATTGTCAGTTCCATAGCTTTTCAAAAAGGTGATTTTGTTCAGGAAGGCGACGAGCTGGCTAAAATATCCGAACAGGAGAGTCTGGTTTTCATCATGGATGTTCCCTTTGAGTATAACAGTTATATAGAAAAAAACAAGAAATGTATTATCCGCTTACCCGATAACAGCGAATTGACGGGCTCCATTGCCGGCAAGCTGTCTGAAATGGACGGACAATCCCAGACGCTAAGATATATAGTTCGTCCCTCTTCAACCAGGGGCCTTCCCGCCAACCTCATTGCAAGTATAAAGCTACTGAAGGAATCGAACGCTAATGCTGTTATGCTTCCTAAAAATGCTATTCTCGGTAATGAAGCCCTCACCGAGTTCTGGGTCATGAAGCTCATTAATGACTCCATAGCAGTGAAGGTGGATATAAAGAAAGGATTTGAAAACAACGAGGAGGTTGAAATTACCGAACCATCGTTTCTGGATAACGACAGGTTTGTCCTCACTGGTAATTACGGACTTCCCGATACAGCTGGTGTGTCAATTATAAGGGAATGATGCTATGAAGAACTTCTTTCACACGCATAAAAATCCTGTATCGGTACTTATCGCAGTAACAATTGCAGGAGGTATTTTTCTCTATTCTCAAATTCAGGTTTCACTTTTTCCCGAGATCACTTTCCCAAAGATAAAAGTAATTGCCGACAATGGCGAACAGCCTGTCGACAAGATGATGGTCTTTGTTACACGCCCCCTCGAGGATGCTATTAAAAAGGTTCCTGACCTCAAGATGCTCCGAAGCGTTACCAGCAGGGGAACCTGCGAGATTTCAGCTTTCCTCAACTGGGATGCCGATATTAACGTAAACCAGCAGATGCTCGAATCGAGAATTGCTGCAATTAAAAGTGAACTTCCTGCCGAAGTGAAGATACAAGTTGAGAAGATGAATCCATCTATCCTTCCGGTAATAGGATTCACTATCGAAAGCGACAGGAAGACAGCTATCGAACTTAACCTGATAGCAACATACACTATTAAACCCTTTCTCTCACAGATCGAAGGAGTTTCATCGGTTGGGATCATTGGTGGTAAGACAAAAGAGTTCTGGATTGAGCTTAACCAGATCAAAATGAGCTCTTTCTCTATAACACCTGAACTTATCAGTGATGTTCTAAGCAAAAACCATTTCATCGCCTCAAATGGATATCAATCTGATTATCAACGTCTTTATCTGAACATTACAAACTCAGAGCTTTATAATCTTGCTGATATTGAGAATGTAGTTCTTCGGAATGATGGGAAAAGGATTCTTAAGCTTAAGGATGTTGCTGTGGTGAATGTCAGGGAAAAAACTGAATATACCAGGATCAATGCCAATGGCAGGCAGGGTTTACTTGTGGCAATAGTAAAGCAGCCCGGGGCAAACCTGATAAAGCTTTCCAAAGAGGTTGCGGCGAAAAAGAAGGAACTTGAAAAGATATTGCCATCCGACGTCCGTTGTACCGTTTATTACGACCAGGCCGACTTTGTAAACAGGGCCATAAAGAGCGTAAACGACAGCCTTTGGCTGGGACTTGCCCTGGCAATACTCGTTGCTATCCTGTTCCTCCGATCCTTCAGGGCCAGTTCTACTATTCTTGTTACCATTCCACTTACGCTTCTTCTGACAATAATTGCTCTTTACTGTGTCGGGTACACGCTGAACATCATGACATTCGGTGCCATTGCAGCAGCCATCGGGCTTATTATAGACGATGCTGTAGTTGTTGTTGAACAGATACACCGCACTCATGAGGAACATCGCGACCGTTCGTCCGGTCAGCTTGTGCACCAGGCCATCAATTATCTTTTCCCTTCGATGATTGGTTCTTCACTAAGCACCATTGTAATTTTTATTCCCTTTACACTTCTGGGAGGTGTGGCAGGAGCATATTTCAATGTCCTGACGAACACAATGATAATAACCCTTATCAGCTCCTTCTTCGTAACATGGCTCGGGCTTCCTGTTATTTATATATGGTTTGCAAGGATAAGGGCTCACTTTCCTGAAAGAAAAAAGACAACAGGAGTTACGACTAAGACAAGAAACTGGGTTGGTTACCTCATAAAAAGGCCTGCACTGAGTATTATTTTTATTCTTATCCTGTTACTCTCAATAATATATATTCTCCCAAAGCTTGAAACTGGTTTCCTTCCCGAAATGGACGAAGGATCAATAGTGCTCGACTACCTCTCCCCTCCCGGAACCTCGCTTGAGGCTACAGATGCCATGCTCAGGGAGGTTGAAAAGATCATTGTCAAAGTACCGGAAGTTGAGTCCTATTCAAGACGAACAGGCGCGCAGATGGGATTTTTCATTACCGAACCCAATAACGGCGATTACCTGATCACTTTAAAGAACGACAGAGATAGAACCACTGAAGAAGTTATAGACGATATCAGGAAAAGAATTGAATCAACGCAGCCTGCCCTTCAGATTGACTTCGGACAGGTCATAGGCGATATGCTTGGTGACCTTATGGAGTCAGTTCAGCCCATTGAAATTAAAATATTCGGCAACGACAAGGAAAAACTAAATGAGATTGCAACGCAGGTAGCAGGTGATGTTCAGAAAGTTGAAGGTGTTGAAGATGTTTTTAACGGCATCGTCATTGCCGGGCCTTCGGTGGAAATCTATCCTGACCAGGAGAAACTTGCCCTGGCGGGAATAACTCCGGAATCATTTCAGTTCCAGCTCCAGACTATGGTCGAAGGAAACATCATTGGCAGCGTGCCTGAAAAAGAACAGATGACCTCAATAAGGATGATCTACCCGAGAGATAACTCGGCGACTGTAGAGAACGTGAAGAATATGTCTGTTTTCATGCCCGATGGTAAACTGAAACCTCTCTCGTCAGTTTGTTCGATACATGTTAAGGAGGGTGTTGCCGAGATAAAAAGAGATAACCTTAAAACAGTTGCCATTGTAACTGCCAGGCTTAATAAGAGGGACCTTGGCAGCGCCATAAAAGAGATTCAGAGTACAATAGGTTCTGCAAATTATCTGCCGTTTGGATACCATATTGAATATGGCGGGGCATATGCCGATCAGCAGAAATCATTCAGTCAGCTTCTTATTATCCTGATTCTTGCCTGTCTTCTTGTATTCGCACTTATGCTTTTCCTCTTCAAGGACTTCAGGGCAGCATGTTCAATTCTTTTTATTGCGATACTTGGAATCTCAGGAAGTCTGATAGCACTCTTTATCACTTCCACTCCCCTGAACGTAGGAAGTTATACCGGGCTTATCATGATAGTTGGGATAATAGGCGAAAATGCAATTTTTACTTTTCAGCAGTTCACAACCAACCGCGAACAGGGAACTGTAGATGAATCACTCATATATGCCATTTCGACTCGTCTGCGGCCAAAACTGATGACGGCCCTGGGAGCTATAATTGCTCTTCTTCCCCTTGCAGCAGGATTAGGCAGCGGGGCAAAACTTCATCAGCCTCTGGCTGTGTCAGTTATCGGCGGATTCCTTATTGCCCTTCCATTGCTCCTTGTTGTTTTCCCAACACTTTTGCATATTCTTTATAAGAAAGATGACAGGAAGGAGTTAGTTTAGATTTTAATATTTTTGAAACAAATCATTGATATCTTTGCAGGAAATCAGGATGAATATGGAAAAAAGTATTGAAAGTATTAGAAACAAAGAGGGTTTTATAATTGATATGGATGGAGTCATCTACCATGGGAATATGTTGTTGCCGGGTGTTGTTGATTTTTTAAACTGGCTTGAAGAGGCAGGCAAGAAGTATCTGTTCCTTACCAACTCTCCCGAAAGAACTCCGAAAGAGCTTCATGAAAAACTTGAAAGACTAGGCATAAATGTAGGCGAAGAGCATTTCTATACCAGTGCACTGGCTACTGCCGGTTTCCTGTCGAGTCAGAAAGAAAACGGAAGCGCTTATATTATCGGAGATGCCGGTCTTATTCATGCTATGTACAGCATTGGATACAGTGTTAATAATGTAAATCCCGACTATGTGGTTGTTGGCGATACACACAGCTATAACTTTGAAAAAGTTGAACTGGCCGTAAACCTTGTGCTTAAAGGCGCTAAACTTATCGGGACCAATTCGGACATCAGCGGACCCGTTGAAAACGGAATAACGCCTTCAACCAAGGCCCTGATAGCTCCAATAGAGATTGCAACCGGCAAAAAGGCTTATTTTGTTGGCAAACCAAATCCTCTTATGATGAGAATTGCTCTTAAAAGACTAGGTTCGAAACGGGAAGACACAATTGTAATTGGCGACAGAATGGATACCGATGTTAGATGCGGCCTTGAGTCGGAAATAGACACACTCCTGGTATTGAGTGGTATCACAACGATTAATGATATTGACAATTTTCCTTACAGACCACGTTACGTTCTAAATGGAGTTGTTGATCTTGTCAGGAAATAATCACCGTCTTTAGTGAAAGAGTATAAAAAGGAACGCAAACAGGTCGCTTATTTTATGAGACGTCTCTATAAAAAGGGACTAACAACCACCTCGGGTGGAAATATAAGCCTTAAGATCACTGACGATATCATTTTGATCAGCCCATCAGCCACCGACAAAGGGATGATGAAGTGGCGGGACATTGGAATATTAACCATTCTGGGTGAAAACCTGACCCCTGATCTTAAGCCATCAATAGAATCGGAGATGCATCTTTCGCTTTACAGGAAGATGAAGGATATTCAGGCTGTTGTTCATGCCCACCCGGTTTTTGCTTCCTCTTTTACTGCAATGAAAATCAGGATAAGAACCGATCTCACCGCAGAAGCCTGTGCAATTCTTGGCCAGCCCTATGTTGTGCCATACGAACTGATGGGGACAGAAAAGCTTGCCCGGGCAGTATCTGAAAGCATTGTTCATTCTGATATCCTCTTACTCGAGAATCATGGCATCCTTACAACAGGAATAAGCCTGCTTCAGGCATTTGATAAGATTGAAGTTCTTGAAAATGCTGCAAGGATGACTGTTATTACTGAACTTTTAAATAAGAAAAGTCCTCTGAACAGAGGCCGGATTGCAGAAATTCATAAACATTTCAGATGATAAGGGGAGTACTTTTTGATATGGACGGTGTTCTGGCAGATTCTGAGTCATTTATCTGCCAGGCAGCAATAATGATGTTCAGCGAACTTGGGTCAAAAGTAACTCCTGCGGATTTTCAGCCCTTTATCGGGACAGGTGAAAATATGTACATCGGTGGCGTTGCCGCCAAATATGGGATCAGCGTTGATATTCTGAGTGTTAAGGCAAGGGTCTATGAGATCTACGGAAATATTGCAAAGGGGAACCTGTTCCCTCTTCCCGGAGCTCATGAATTTATTGCTTCATGCCTGAAGGAGAAGCTAATTCTGGCCCTGGCTACAAGTGCCGACAAAATCAAGATGGAAATCAATCTGCAAGAGATCGGATTGTCTGCCAGTATCTTTAAGTCAATTGTGACCGGCGCTGATGTCGAAAGGAAGAAACCTTTTCCTGATATCTACATTAAAGCAGCTCAGGAACTCGGACTTGAACCTGGAGAATGTCTTGTTGTGGAAGATGCCGTAAGCGGTATCAGGGCAGGAAAAGCAGCAGGGTGCAGGTGCCTTGCAGTAACAACATCATTCCGTGCAGACGAACTTCGGGAGGCTGACTGGATTTGCAATTCGCTGCTGAATGTTCCGGAAGCAGCAATTAGATGGTAGGATAAAACATTAATAATTAAGCAGTACACGTCCATGAGCGATTACTTTTCGGGAATACCTACCTATGGCGAGCTGAACAAAGTGATGAAAGGCAATACGTTTCCTGAATTCCGTGAAGTTAACGGCCACATTCACACGCCTTATTCCTTTAGCGCATTCTCTGACATGCAAACTGTATTCGAGGTAGCAAAAAAGGAGAATATTTCAGTCCTGGGTATTAATGACTTTTTTGTTGCCGACGGTTATGAATCTTTTCACAACCTGTCTTTGGAAAATAAAATCTTTCCCCTTTTTAATATAGAATTTATAGGTTTGATGCCCGATGAGATGAAGAAGGGTGTCAGAATTAATGATCCCAACAATCCGGGAAGAGTCTATTTCAGCGGTAAGGGTCTTGATTATCCTTTCGATACAGGATGGATTCAGAGACAGCAGCTGAAAAAGGTAAAAAAGGAGAGCCAGAAACAGATCGGCAAAATGATCGGTTTGCTAAATAAACTCATTGAGATAGAAAATCCTTCACTCAAACTCTCATATGAAACCATAAAGAAGGATTATGCCATGAATCTGGTCAGGGAAAGGCATATTGCAAAAGCCCTGAGAATTCTGGCAGAAAGGAAATTTGAAACTGCCGAACAACAGATTGGATTCATTGAGAAACTTTACGGAGGCAGGAAATCGGTTGCAGGAATAACTAATCCATCTGCGCTTGAAAATGAAATAAGGTCGAACTTATTGAAAAGCGGAGGAGCAGCCTTTGTGGAAGAGGACTCAAAATCGTTCCTTGAGCTTAAAAAGATAATTAATATCATTATCAAATCGGGTGGAATTCCCTGTTACCCTGTTCTCCTGGATGATCCCAAAGGAAAACTTACTGAATTTGAACAGGATCCTGAAAGACTATACGATTCACTCCTAAAACTAGGCGTAGAATGTATAGAATTAATCCCGGGGCGCAACGATCATGACATTCTGAAAAAATTTGTGGAATTTTTCGACAGCAAAGGTTTCATTATAACTTTTGGGACAGAGCATAACACTCCTGAGATGGTACCTCTTAAGGTGTCGGCGAGGGGGAACCGGGAACTTGACGTATCGCTTAAGAAAACATCATGGGAAGGGGCATGCATAATTGCAGCACATCAATATTTACGGGCTGATGGCAGGCAGGGATATGTTCTTCCCGATGGCAGGCATAGCATTGAACAGAGGAGAGAATTAACCGATCTCGGACAAAAGGTAATTGAATATTTTTTAGCAAGCAACTGATATGACTCCTGAAATAAAGCAACTGCTTGAAGTATCAGATTTTTACGGATCTGACAAAGATTATGTAATCGCCGGTGGAGGGAATACCTCCTATAAGAATGAGACTACCTTATGGATTAAAGCCAGCGGGAAGCCTCTTGCCGGTTTGACAGAAGCTGGCCTCGTGGCTTTATACAGGGATAAGCTCCGGCTGATCTCATCAAATAAATATTCTGAAGAACCTGCTGAAAGAGAAGAGCAGGTAAAAGAGGATATGAACATAAGTATTCATGAGAAGGATAAAGGGAAACGC
>CAIPJU010000011.1 GCA_903865465.1 uncultured Bacteroidota bacterium | reverse complement strand
GATGCTGAGCTTATTGATGTACGTTAGTCATTCATGATTTTCGTTCAGGATAGACAATCCTCGCATGGTAAATGCTCTGGAGTCTCTTTTTGAAGATCTCTTTAATTGCTGAAATCTCTTTAAAGGTAAGGGGCGACTCTGATAGCTGACCATCATGCTCCTGAACTGAGATTATCCTGTCGACCAGATCGCTTATATTATACTCGCTATAGGTCTCCAGACTTCGCGATGCAGCTTCCACCGAATCGGCCATCATGACAATAGCTGTCTCTTTCGAAAATGGCTTCGGCCCGGGATAGGTAAATTCATTTTCCCTGCTTGTATCCCAGGGATGCAGATCAGTATACTTCTTATAAAAATAATAGGCCACAGCAGTCCCCTGATGTGTCCTTATGAAATCGATAATCTGCACTGGAAGCTTGTAGTTCTTTGCAAGAATAACCCCGCTGCTGACATGATTAATTATTAGTTTTGCACTCTCTTCAGGTTCAAGATGATCATGTGGATTTTTATTATCCGATTTGTTTTCAACAAAATATGAAGGTCCGGCTATTTTTCCAATATCATGATACAGCGCCCCGGCCCTGACCATCAGTGCATTGGCTCCTATTATTCTGGCTGCCTCCTCCGAAAGATGGGCAACCTGAAGCGAATGCTGAAATGTGCCAGGTGCCTGCTCTGACAGTTTTCTGAGTAATGGCTGATTGGTGTCGGCGAGTTCCAACAGCGTAGCATCTGACAGGAAATAAAACCTGGTTTCGAAAATAAAAATCAGAGGATAACTGGAAAGCACCAACAAGCCATTCACAGCAAAGATCACAAAGCTGATCCATGTTACATTACTCAAATTTCCGTAATGAACAAGGTTTAGTCCCGTATAAATAACTGAATAACTTACGAATACCAGCAGTGAAGTTATAAAAAGCCTGCTTCGGTGATACATATTAGTCAAAGAAAAGATAGCCACCATTCCGGTTATGAAATTCAGGAAGACAAATTCAAACGGTTCAGGAACAAGAAATCCTGACAGGATTAATGTTGTGAGCATTGTGAATACTGCCAGCCTGGCATCATAGAAAGTCCTGATGACTACAGGTACGATGGCAAAGGGGATCAGAAATAGAAGATGGTCATCGGGAAGGGCCTGAACGAAAACAGTGAGCAGAATAAATGAAAGAATAGTAATAATAATAAAAAAAATCTTCCGGCTCACCTTCAGTACTTCAGGGCGAAAATGAGAGAGAAAAAAATAAAGAACAAGGTAACATGAAGATACAAGAATAAAACAGCCTGCAATTACCGGCAAGGTATGGGAATTCCCTTTCAACCATACCGATGAGACTATCAGTATACTTAAAATGAAAAACAGAAAATTACTGACATTTTTATTCAAAGGAAGTTGTAAGCGCTCAAATAGGGACATTTTTCCGTCTTGTTAAAAAGGGATAATTAAATTTGCACCGGATTGATATAAGCGCAAAAATAACCATATTTTATAAGCTTTTTTATGGAAAGCAGATGTTATGACGGCAAAGTCTGCTACATCTTCTTCAAATCATAACAACAGGCTCAGGATAGCGGATATTTACTAATTTTGAAAAAATATATAAGAATGGAGCGATATATATGTGAGAATGTTTTTGTACCACTGCGACAGACCCCTTCGCACAAGTCGGAGATGCTGAGCCAGGTACTTTTCGGAGAGAAATATATTATTACAGGCCGTTCGGGCAGTTGGTTAAAGATTCAGGGCTTATTTGACAAATATGAAGGATGGATTGACCGGAATCACCTAAATCATTCTGAAGATGTAGATGATAGTAAGGGATTTGTTCTTAACAGGACACTTCCGTGTACTAAAAAAGACAAAACTCCGCTAATCCTCGAAGCCGGATGCGAAATCTTTAATCCTGACTTTAATAATAAAACATTTACAGCAGGAAAGAATACATATCATGCAGCTTCTGATTTTGGTGCAGGATTTGTCACTGTATCCGATTCCATGCCTGATACTGCTATAAAGTTCATTAACAGTCCTTACATATGGGGAGGAAGGATTCCTTCGGGCATTGATTGTTCCGGATTTACGCAGCTTATTTATAAGATACACGGAATAACCATACCCCGCGATAGTAATTTACAGGCTGATGCAGGCAACAGTATTGATTTCATCGATTCGTCGGAGGCGGGCGACCTTGTCTTCTTCGATAACGACAGGGGCAGGATATCTCATGTTGGTATGATAATCTCCCGTGGACTTGTCATACATGCCTCAGGAAGGGTCAGGATTGATTCAATTGACCACCAGGGTATTTACAGGCAGGACACCGGGACATATTCCCATCATCTGAGGATGATAAAAAGGATCATCTGATTATATTAAGAATTGTGAACAGCTTACTGTTTGCCTGAGTATAAAAGCTCAATTATTTATTTAATACAGTTTATTAGATATAAAAAAAGGCTGCTCTTTCGAGTCAGCCTTTTTAAATGATTTAAAACCAAGCCTTTGCCATTAATGAGCCAGACTGTTCATACTTGTTTCAGAATCAGGTATGGGCCAGGAGTATATTGTGCTGGTTGTAGGGATAGGATCTACTTTCCCCTGAATAAGACCATCTTTTCCCGGGATATCCAATCCGAGTCTCATCAGGTCGAAAGAACGCATACCTTCACCAAGGAATTCGAAGTCTCTTTCCTTAAGACAGGCATTATAGAAATCCTGGACAGTTGCAAAACTTGCAAGTGTGTATGCTCCTCCGGCGAATGAACGTGTCCTTACAGCGTTCAGAAGATCAACAGCTGCCTGAGAAACGCTGCCTCCGCTACGTGCAAGAGCTTCGGCACGGCTGAGCAGGACCTCAGAATATCTAAGAATAGGACTCCAGTCTGATAAACCTGTCAGGTCGGTGTATTTACTTATGAAATACTTATCAGGATCACCAGCAACCTTGGTCATACTGCTTCTCCTGACATCTGTCGGATCCATTGCAGCATAAACAGGACTTGAACTATCAAGGTAATAGGATTCACCAGACTCTGAGCTAAAATACCATGTAATGGCACTCTGAACACCACCGTTGTTCGTTGGTGTATTTGGCAGAGAGAATATCGATTCTTTGGTAGTGTTTGCTGTAAATATTGCATTCCAGTCAGAACTAAGGGTATTATCAACGCCTGAAGGTGCAACGAATGGAGCATTTCCAGGAACAAGCTTAGCAGACTCTGTGACAACTCCTGCCCAGTCACCCTGTGAAAGAAGAACCCGTACTTTGAGGGCGATAATTGAGTTCTTATGAATTCTTGTAGTGTTCAGATAGTCATCACCATAGGTAGAAACAGACAGAGGTTCGGCTGCATTAAGGTCAGCCAATATCTGTGCATAGACTTCAGCGACAGTACTCAGTGCAAGTTCATTCCCACCTGCTGCTTTTTCAGCTTTTAGCCTGAGAGGCAGGCCTGGATTTGCGCCCGCGTTCATGATATATGGCTTTCCATATAAGCGTACAAGGTTGAAATAACACAAAGCACGAAGAGTAAGCGCTTCACTTGTGAACTGGTCATATTCGGCCTGAGTGATCATACTCTTCAGTTTTCCGCCATCCCAGTTTGTTTTCAGACCATCCATGAATACATTGACCACATTTATAGCAGCATAAGCGCTGCCCCATGTGTCCTGTACTTCATTGCTGCCAGCAACAACATTCTGTTGCCATACTGAAAAAAGTGTAACAACATTATTGCTCTCGGGAATCCAGTTATCACCTCTCAAATCGCCAATGGCTTCATATCGGCCTCCAAGGAAATTGCCACTTTTCATAGCAGTATACATTCCGTTTACCTGGGCAACAACCCTGTCTTTATTATCAAACACTGACAGATCGGAAAGTGAAGTTGTAGGAACCGGGTTGAGATAATCCTTGGTGCATCCACCGGTCAGCAACAACAGAAATGCTGCTGATATTTTTAATAATTTTCTCATATTCATTTCGTTTTTTTAATTAAAAATTGATGCTTAAGCCCATTGTATAAGTTCTGGCCTGCGGAGCTGAGTTCCTGTCAACACCGGGAGAAACGTTGGTGTCATTGTTACTGGAAATTTCCGGGTCAGAACCTGTATACTTTGTGAAGGTATGAAGGTTGAATACCTGGGCATAAAGCCTTATGCTTTCGATATTGGTAATAGCCGGAAGTTTTTTGAAAGTATAACCAACTGAAAGGCTCCTGACTTTAACATAATCTCCTTTTTCAAGGCAGCGTGATATTGGAATATTACTGTGTCCGTTTGAGTAACGATCACCCCAGAAAGGTTTTGCAATGTCGGTTACGTCTCCTGGTTGTTTCCAGTACGTATTATATACTTCCAAAGAGTTATTCCACCATCTCTGGTCTGCCAATCCAGCTTTTGTACCGTTATAGATATCGAATCCAAAAGCATAAGTCAGGTTAAGTCCAAAATCTAAACCATGGAATGTAAGGTTGTTATCAAACCCGCCAAATATTTTCGGAATAGCAGATCCCATTATTTTTCCATCTTGCGCCTGCGAAATAGCAGGTGCATCACCTGATCCATCTTTGTATTGCCACTGGTGTCCTGACTTCTCAAAATAGTATTCAACCTCTTTTCCTGCAGCATTTACAAAAATTCTTCTTCCGGTCTGAGGATCAACACCGCGTGTCTCTACAAGAAATAAACCCCCGACAGGTTTACCAACAACAGTCTTATTTGTAAGTTCAAGACCTCCGGTATAACCCCAGATCTGATCCACTCCCGATGCAAGGGCGGTTACCCTGTTTTTCAGGGTACTGAGCGTCAATGTGGTTGTCCATGATAAATTTGGTTTGGAGATGTTATAGGAAGTAACTGATATTTCAGCGCCTGTATTGTACATAGAGCCTACGTTTGCCGAAATTGAGTTCCCGGGAATACCTTTTGACGGCGCCTGGGGAACGGCAAGAACAAGGCCATTTACATTGTTGTAATAGTAACTTACTTCAGCCTGGATCCTGTCCTTCAAAATGCTAAAACTGAGGCCGGCATCATATTTGTCGCTTGTCTCCCATTTCAGGTCGGCGTTACCTGCCTGTGTGAAGGCAAGTGTTGCAGAATTTGCATAAAGTCCCGACCCATAAAGGAACAATGAACTATAATCACCAACTGCAGAAATGTTACCTACGCGTCCAAAGCTTCCTTTCAGACGTATATCAGAAAAGAGATTTTTAATCGCGTCGGGCATAAAGTTTTCTTTGGATGCATCCCACATTACTGATGCGCCCCAGAATGTTCCATATTTTTTACCTGTAGCCAGACCTGAGAAACCATCGCGGCGAATACTTCCCTCGAGATAGTATTTCCTGTTATAATTAAAGGTTGCACGACCGAAATATGAGATGTAGAAGTTCTCAGAACTGCCTCCACCACCAATATATGAAGCTCCCCAGGAACCCTGATAGGTATTAAAGAAGGGGTCATTGACATTATATTTTTCACCGGTCCAGTTGGAATCTGTCGAACGTTGTTCCTCAATACCTGCTAAAAGACCGATATTGTATTTATCAGAGAGTGAAACTGAATAATTTGCAGTATTAGACCAGTTCCACCTGCTGAATTTCCTGTTGTTGGCCCACACTTCACCATTAGTCGACTGACCGTCACCATTCAAAGGGTCTAAATACTGTGTCTGTTCAGCTGTCAGGTTATCCAACCCGTACTGTGTCTTAAGTTCCAGACCTTTAAACGGAGTAACAATGGCATAAAGAGTGGTAAGTATTCTGTCGGTCGAGGTAGTAAATTTATTATGCTGGATAACATACCGGGCATTGGGGTAACCGATGCTCCCCAATGGTTCACCCAAATTTCCGAGTCCTGCTCCATCCAGGTTCCAGGTCCCGTCATTTTTATAAATAGGCAATATTGGAGGTAAAACAAAAGCAAGACGTGCAGCGGCAGCAGTAGTGAAGTCTGCGCCTGCCTGAGGCGATTTGTTATAACCATTTGTATATCCAATATTTGCACCAATCTTAATATACTTGTTCAGCTTATGATCGATATTGAGCCTGGCATTTTTCCTTGTGAAGGTATTTGTCTGAACCATACCCTGCTGGTCGGAATAGCCAACAGAAAGGTAATAGCTGGTAGTAGGCGTTGAACCAGAAATGGTAAGAGCATGGTTATGCTGAACACCCGTATGATAAACCTGGTCAGCCCAATTAGTATCAATTGGTTTCCCGTTAGCATCAGTAAGCTGGGTGATAGGTGCAGCTCCGGCACCGAGATAGTTAACCCTTGCAACGTTCTTTTCCTCAATATACTGAGCAGCGTTCATTACTTTAAAGATGTGAACTGGTTGGGTAACACCTACATAACCATCATAGGTGACTTTTGTTTTTGCACCCGATCCGTGTTTGGTTGTAATAAGTATTACACCGTTTGCTGCACGTGAACCGTAAAGAGCAGTAGCAGAAGCATCCTTTAGAATGTCCATAGAGGCGATATCAGAAGGATTGATGTCGGACAAAGCATTGTAAGCAGCAGTTCCGCCGAAGTTACCGGTAGCAATCGGAACACCATCAACAACTACGAGGGGAGAAGAACTTCCTGAGATCGAGTTATAACCCCTGATCCTGATCACTGGCGGGTTATTAAGAACACCGCTGGGCAGCGTAACAGATACTCCTGCAGCTTTGCCCTGGAGAGCCTGGTCAAAACTCTGAACAGGAATCGATTTGATAGCATCACCCTTAACAGAAGCAACAGTGCCTGTTACATCCCTTTTTTGCTGGGTACCATAGGCAACAACTACAACTTCATCAACCTTGAACATATCCTGTTCAAGTTTGACATCAACCCTGGTTTTACCTGCCAGAGGAATCTCCTGAGCTTTAAAACCGATAAAACTAAAGACTAAGGTCTTTGAATTTGCAGGAGCGGCAATGACAAACTTTCCGTCAATACCGGTCAGAGCCCCGACTGTAGTC
>CAIPJU010000010.1 GCA_903865465.1 uncultured Bacteroidota bacterium | reverse complement strand
GCATGGTGAGTGAAGGACCAAGGATATATAGAAATTTATCCGCCTTATTGGGCATAAATTCTTCCTTAAAGAAAAGCTTAATCCCGTCAGCCAAAGGTTGGAGAATACCGAAGGGTCCCGCCCTGTCGGGTCCGTACCTGTCCTGGAAAAAACCTGCAATCTTCCTCTCAAACAGGGTCGAATACATCGCTACCACAAGGCTGATCAACAGGATGGAAACTATCAGTATTAGTTTGAATATGAGCATTATATTGTTATGTCAATGGTTCTACCTTACCTTCGAGCGGTTTTATAACAGATTGTTTTGCCTTAATTTCGTAATGATTCTGCGATATAACCGACTTCCTTTCTATCTTTCGTGGTCCTTCAATAATCCAGTCTGATTTATCTTTTTTCTCAAACCTGCATTCATTGCAGATGAACTCTTCAACCTCGCCAAACTGGTCCTTTCTTCCGGTTATACGATAGATTTCATTGCCGAACATCCAGGCTGTGACCTTACCGGAACATTTATCGCAATCGCGGTGAGCGTTCACAGTATTCAGGAACCATACTCGGCTTTTAAACCTGAATGTCCTGTCGGTCAGCGCACCAACAGGGCAGACATCAATAACATTTCCTGAGAAGTCATTATCAACGACATTTTTAATATAGGTTCCTATCTCGGAGGCATCGCCACGGAAGAGAACTGCATGCACTCTTTTATCGGTTATCTGATCGGCTGTATAGACACATCTGTAACAAAGAATGCATCTTGTCATATGAAGTTTTATCTTCTCTCCAATATCAATCTGATTGAATTCCCTGCGATCCTCTTCATACCTGGTGGTATCGAGTCCATGCTCATAAGTAAAATCCTGAAGATCGCATTCACCGGCCTGGTCACATACAGGGCAGTCGAGCGGATGGTTAATGAGAAGAAATTCAACTATCGCCTTCCTGGTCTCAATCACTTCAGGCGATGTGATATTCTGAACAACCATACCATCCTGAACAGGAGTGCTGCACGAAGCTACCAGCTTTGCTGCAGGTCTGGGGTCGGTATTTGAGGTTCTGGCAATTTTAACAAGACAACTCCTGCATTTCCCTCCCGTTCCCTTAAGCTTTGAATAATAGCACATTGCAGGAGGTACGATCTTACCGCCTATTTTACGTGCGGCTTGTAGAATTGTGGTACCCTCTTCAACCTCTACCTGAATATTATCTATCGTTACGGCGATCATTCTTATTGATTTTCAAACTTTTTCAGACTGCGCTCCTGACATTTATATATTTTTCTATTGCCCCGTGGTTTTTGTCTTTTACAATTTCCGGATTGGCAATGTGAAATTCAAATTCTTTCCTGAAGTGACGGATAGCGCTGGCAACAGGCCAGGCAGCTGCATCACCAAGTGGACAAATGGTATTTCCTTCAATTTTAGAAGCGATGCTCACAAGCAGATCGAGGTCATGCCATCTCCCTTCACCCGTCTCAATCCTGTGAAGGACTCTCTCCATCCACCCGGTTCCTTCCCTGCAGGGAGAACATTGTCCGCACGACTCATGGTGGTAGAAACGTGTCAGATTCCATGTATTCCTCACCATACAAGCATCCTCATCATAGACAATAAAGCCTCCCGATCCAAGCATTGTTCCTGTTTCAAAACCTCCCTCGGCAAGTGATTCATAGGTGATCAGACGTGGTTTCCCATCGGCCGTTTTAAGGATCAGATCTGATGGCAGAACCGGTACTGACGATCCACCTGGGATGACAGCCTTGAGCTTTTTATTGTTGCTGATGCCCCCGCAATATTTTTCCGAGTATATGAAGTCTTCGACGCTAAGGCCCAGTTCAATTTCATATACTCCGGGTCTGTTAATGTTTCCGCAGGCCGAGATAAGTTTTGTCCCGCTACTCCTTCCAAGCCCGATAGTTGAATAAGCCTCACCACCCATAATAATAATCGGTCCAACACAAGCCAGAGTCTCAACGTTATTTACAACTGTCGGGGAGCCATACAATCCTTTTAAAGCTGGAAAAGGAGGTTTTATCCTGGGATTTCCCCGTTTCCCTTCCAACGATTCAAGGAGAGCAGTCTCTTCGCCGCAAATGTAGGCCCCTGCGCCCGGATGAACATGTATATCAAGACTATAGTTTGTTCCAAGTATATTTTTCCCCAGGAAGCCATTTGAATATGCTTCCGTTATAGCCCTGTTCAGTATCCCAATAATATATTTATATTCACCCCTTACATAAATATACGATGTTTCTGCACCAAGTGCATAAGATGCAATAATCATTCCCTCAAGCAAGAGGTGGGGAAGATGTTCCATCAGGTACCTGTCCTTGAAAGTACCGGGTTCGCTCTCATCAGCATTGCAAACCAAGTACTTTGGACTTGTAGATTTCTTATCTATAAAGCTCCATTTCAGTCCCATTGGAAAACCTGCACCGCCACGGCCCCTGATTCCCGATTTCTTTATTTCAGATATTATTTCTTCAGGCGTCATCTCCTTCAGGGCTTTGATGACAGAATCGTACCCTCCGGAACTTTTATATGGACCAAATGAGGATATTCCAGGTACTGAGATATTTTTCAGAAGAATTTGTCTGTCCATCGCGAACCCTCCTTTTTTTCACCTTTCTTTCGAAGCATATCTATTATTCCACCTGCTGTTTCAGTAGTAAGGCATTCATAGAATTCTGTATTTATCTGCATCACGGGAGCATAACCACATGCCCCGAGGCATTCGACTTCCTTAAGAGTGAAAAGACCATCTTCAGTAGTCTCTCCGACTGCAATATTTAATTTCTCCCCTATGAATTCGGAGATTTTTTCACCTCCGCATATTGAGCATGGCCCGGTACGGCAAACTTCTATTACGTAGGTACCTGTTTTTTCAAGATAGAACTGTGAATAGAAAGTTGCAACCTCATATACCTCAACAGGTAATAAGCCCAGAAGTCCGGCAACATAGTCCATAACATCAACACTCAGGTACCCGCCCAACTCCTCCTGTGCAATATGAAGCACGGGTATAAGCGCTGAGGCAGAGCGTCCTTCGGGGTACCGGCTTATGATCTGCCTTACCTTCTGAATAGTCCCGGAACTGAATTCCACCTTCCGGTCCTCTTTTTCATATTGCTTGTGATTTACTTTAAAACCTGACATCTATGAGTTTCTAATTCAAAATTCAGCATCATCAAGGTTATCTTTTCAGGCATCGAGTTCGCCTGCTATTATGTTCATACTGCTCATTGTAAGGATAGCATCGGAAAGGACGCTTCCCTTTATCATCTCGGGGAAAGCCTGGTAATAGATAAAGCTAGGCCTTCTGAAATGGAGCCTGTAAGGTGTTCTTCCCCCGTCGCTTACAAGGTAGAATCCCAGTTCTCCGTTACCTCCTTCAACTGCGTTGTAAACCTCACCTGCCGGCATTCCTATTTCGCCCATCACAATCTTGAAATGATAGATGAGTGCTTCCATACTGCTGTAAACTTTCTCTTTGGGGGGTAGAAATATACCGGGGATATCAACATGCCAACTACCTTCAGGCATATTTTCAAGGGCATTGGTGATAAGTTTAATGCTTTGCCACATCTCCTCTTCCCTTACACAAAATCTGTCGTAGGTATCACCCTGAGTACCCGTTGGTATTATGAAATCAAAATCGTTGTATGAAGAGTAGGGATTCATTACCCTTACGTCATAATCTACACCTGCGGCCCTGAGATTTGGCCCGGTAAACCCATAATTGAGTGCTCTTTCCGCTGAAATTCCTCCTACATGAATGGTACGGTCCATGAAAATCCTGTTCCTGGAAAGAAGTTTTTCAAACTCACGAAGAACATTTGGCAGCCTTTTCAGAAGATCTCTCAGTTTTGTTATTGCTGCCGGTGAGAAGTCCCTCTCAAATCCGCCGATTCTTCCCAGATTGGTGGTGAGCCTGGCACCGCACATCTCTTCATAAATCTCGTAGATAGCTTCCCTTTCCTGGAACACATAAGTAAAGCCTGTAAGTGCACCGCTGTCGACGCCAATTACACTATTGCAGATAAGGTGATCGCTGATACGTGCAAGCTCCATTATTATTATACGCATGTAATCGATCTTCTTCGTGGTTTTTATACCAAGAAGCTTTTCAACTGTCAGGTCCCACCCCAGGTTATTGATGGGAGAGGAGCAATAGTTCATCCTGTCGGTGAGAGGTTTAATCTGATAATAGGGACGGTGTTCTGCAATTTTCTCAAAGGCCCGGTGAATATATCCCACTGTCTGCTCGGCATCAATAATTATCTCACCATCCATTGTGAGGATGTTTTGAAAGATTCCGTGCGTGGCAGGATGGGTCGGCCCAAGGTTAAGTGTAGTATAAACCTTGTCGGTATCTTCGGGCTGTATAATTATATGCGGATCAATAATTTCCATCATTATTCCCTTTACCTTCCAAAAAACCTGTTGTCCTTGTCCTCACGTGTGGGATCCTCGAGAGGATACTCCTTCCGCATCGGAAAGATGTCGAGATATTCCACATTAAGAATCCTTTTCAAATTAGGATGCCACCTGAACCTGATCCCATAGAAATCGAAAGTCTCTCTTTCCATCCAGTTTGCTGCGCTGAAAAGGGGGGTAAGCGAATCGACTTCGGGACATTCAACAGGCACAAATGTTTTTATTCTCAGCCTCATGTTATTTCTTAAGTTGTGAAGATGGTATATTACACCCAGCGGCAATTTATTATCAGGATAATGAATCCCGCAGAGATCGGTCAGAAATTCATACCCGGCCGAAGCATCATTTTTCAGAAAACTTATGATACTGTAAACCGAACCACTCGTCACAGTCACCGAAGGCATATCGCCGTCAGTTTCAGATTCCACAATATCGCTGCCGAACTTCCCCCTGATTATTTCAATTATCTCCTTATTTTCTTCCATTCCAACAGGTCATTTTATGCCATATTTTGCGAGCAGTTCCCTGTATTCAGGCGAATATCTTCGCCTTAAAGGCTCATCAGCAACCAGCTCCTGAACCTTCATGAAGCCCTCTATTATCTGTTCTGGTCGAGGCGGGCATCCCGGAACATAAACGTCAACGGGAACAATCCTGTCAATACCCTGCAGAACACTGTATGTATCGAATATTCCTCCGCTTGCAGCGCATGCCCCTACAGCAATTACCCATCTGGGTTCAGCCATCTGCTCATAGATCTGATGAACAATAGGTCCCATTTTTTTTGCTATGGTACCCATCACCATGAGCAGGTCGGCCTGGCGGGGTGAGAAACTGAGTCTTTCCGATCCAAATCTCCCCAAATCGTAATTTGCCCCCATCGTTGCCATGAATTCAATTCCGCAGCACGATGTGGCAAAAGGCAGAGGCCATATTGAATTCGCCCGGGCCAGCCCAACCACCTTATCGAGCCTGGTGGCAAACATTCCCGGCGCCGAGTAACCATCAGGTGGCTCCGCCAATTTATATGTTGCTTTCTGACTTTCCATAACCAATTGCATTAGTGGTTAATTCCTCATTTAAAACTCAAGGTTTTCTTCACAATTCAATCCCATTCAAGCGCTCCCTTTTTGTTTATATAGTAAAAACCGAACATGAAGAGAACCACAAAAATCATCATGTCACCAAATCCACTCCAGTTCATCTCTTTAAAATTCACTGCCCAGGGGTAGAGAAATATCACTTCAACGTCGAAAAGTACAAACAGTATGGCTATCAGAAAATACCTCACGGTGAAAGGAAATCTGGCATTGCCTTTTATTTCAATTCCGCATTCGAAATTCTCATCCTTCCTCAGTGTCCTGATCTTCTTCCTCTTACTTCCCATGAAATGGGTAAGGATCATCACAATGCCCACAAAAGACAGGGCAACAATGCTTTGCAATAAGATTGGAAAATAGTCCGAAGCTGTAAATACTTTATCCATTAGTTATTAAATATATCTTATCAATGATACGCAATAAAGTTAATAATTTCCTTCATGAAATTCATCTTTATCCCCCAAAACAGTGTGAACTAATTAACAGGAAACATAACAAGAAACAATAAAAACGTGTAAAAGGTTTATTAATAAATTCAAAAAAACGTGTTAAAATTGTTAATCTTCAAACATCAATATAATCATATCTTAGTAAAATAAAAATCAGCAGGGACAAAGCTTTTGAAAAAATGAGATCAAGCCCGCATAATCAGGTGTTTTTGTAAAATCATACCGCTTAGGAGAGCATAAATTCAAGTGAAGGTTTAAATTTAAAACTATGAAACTCCATCTGTCACTTCTTCTCTTTCTGACCATTTCCTTTAATCTGGTATCGGCACAGGAGCCCAGGGTTATCATAAACTTAAACGGGACATGGGATTTTGACCAGACAACAACCGCCTTTCCTCCCCAGAAATTTACCAGGGAAGTACCGGTTCCGGGCTTAATTCACCTGGCAGTGCCTAAGATTGAGGAGTACGACAGGTTTTTTAAACGTGCTGAAAAGGCTGAATCAAAGGAACAGTTTAATCTCTACAACCTCGACTATACTCCCCGGTATAGCTGGTACAGGAAGAAGATCTTCATTCCCAGGGAGCTTGAGAAGGGGGAAGGTGTTATTACCCTCAGGAAAAGTCAGTATGTAACACAGGTTTATATTAATGGTATGGATATGGGCAGTTCTGAAGCCTGTTATACACCAATTGAGTTTCCTGTCGGCAGGGCAATTAAATTCGGGGAGATAAACGAGATAATGGTGAAGGCGGGCGAAAGGGTGTGGCTCCCTGCTGATGCTGCCGGGGGAACCGATAAGGAAAAGGAACATTATCTTCCCGGAATATGGGATGATGTTTTTCTCTCCTTCACAGGCAAGCTCCGTATAAACCGGCTTCTTATTTTACCTTCCGTTGCCGAAAAGAAGCTGATCATCAAAACGCAGATTAGAAATTTCATACCCGCCCAGATATATTATGGCGACCCGATGAACGATTCGCTTGAGATAGGAGTAACTATTTCAGAAAAGCTCTCAGGAAAAAAAATTATAAGGTCATCGGGAAGATTCAAGGCAAAAAGGGATAATCTGACAGAAACTGAAATTGATATTCCCTTCCCGGAATTTTCCTGTTGGACCCCTGAAGCTCCATTTCTTTATGAGGCAGAAGTAATTATAAAGCAGAACGGGAAAGTCTCTGACGATGTAAGCAAACATTTTGGAATGAGAGATTTCAATGCGAAGGGTAAATTTTTCTTCCTCAATGGCAGTAAATATCTCCTGAGGGGTACTAATATAACCCTTCAGAGGTTTTTTGAAGATCCCGACTGCGGAAACCTTGTGTGGAACAGGGAATGGGTCAGAAAGTTGCTTGCCGGTTATCCTAAACAACTTAACTGGAACGCAATGAGGATCTGTGTAGGCGTTGTTCCCGATTTCTGGTATGATATAGCCGATGAGTGCGGCCTCCTGTTTCAGAATGAATGGCTCTACTGGCAGAACCATGGCTGGAATGATGAGATAAGAAAAGAATACACCGACTGGGTTTGGAGTGATGGCAGCCACCCGAGCATTGCAATATGGGATGCCATAAATGAAAACACCGATGAATTTATCGGTAACACCCTGATACCTGAATTGAAGAAGCTTGACCCGACACGTATCTGGGATGCCGGATATATGCGGGAGGGTTTAATGAAAAGCGATGAGATGGATGAACCTCATCCTTACCAGGGACGAATACCCGATGACGGGATAGTTCAGGAGAAAGACATTTATCCTCTCGGGAACCTCGATTTTAAACCTTATGAGCTGCAAATGGTCAGGAAGGCAGATGTACCCCAGCTGGCAAATGAATATGGATGGATCTGGCTCTGGAGGAACGGCTCTCCTGCTAAACTTACAGTGAATGAATATAATTATTACCTGGGAAAAAACTCCACCCCAGCTCAAAACAGAGAGTTTCAGGCCTATTATCTTCAGCTCGAAACGGAATGGCTGAGGAGTGAGCCTCAGATTGCCGGAGTGCTGGCCTTTTGCTATCTGACTAATAATTACGGATATACCGGGGACTGGTTTGTCGATAATATTAAAAATCTTGATCCTTCTCCCACCCTCAGGTGGTTCAGCCATGCTTTCAGCCCCGCAGCGGTATTTATAAATCTTACCGATGAGAGATATGTTAAAAATGTAATACCCCATAAAACCGGAGAAAAACTGAACGTGAATTTGGTTAAGATGAATGATACAGATAGTCTGATTAAGGGTTCAGTGACAATCAGGATAGTTGACAGTAATGGTAAAACAGTTGAAAAGAGGAAACTTAATATTTCAATGGATCCTTTCGACAGGTCCGCCTTAAATGTTGATTTAAACCTTCCTGGTAAAGCCGGAGGATATCTGCTTTTGGCGGAATTTCAAAAAACTGGAGGAGTGAAGGTTGTGATGTCGAGGCGATTTCTTAAGGTTGGAGAGTTGGCTGAATATGAATATTTTGATCAGGATTCTCAATTTTATCTGAAATAGATTATCCTCACTGCCATAATTAGAAGGAATTAAATTAATAAGAATACTTACCGGAATGAGAAAACCCCTTTGTTTCCTGGCCGCTCTCCTCTTATTGGCAGTTGCGTCCACAGCCCTCCTCAATGCACAAAAACCTCTGGAAATTTCAATAGTGGCAGGAAAGCCTGTTGCAGAGGTTTCACCGACTATGTGGGGTGTCTTTTTTGAAGATATAAATTTTGCAGCCGATGGCGGCCTCTATGCTGAAATGGTGAAAAACAGATCATTCGAATTTTCACTCCCCATGATAGGATGGTCAGAG
>CAIPJU010000009.1 GCA_903865465.1 uncultured Bacteroidota bacterium | reverse complement strand
TCAGGGAATGGCTCAAGAATTTTGCAAAATAATCAATATCGTTATCCAAAGCAGTTTTAAAAAGAAAATGAGATAAATTACTGATTAGCAATCTCATTTGTAAATACACTTTGGATAACGATTTACTTCTGATAAGAAAACCTGTCAATCAACTTGAAGCATTTCGATAAAGCCGTTCCACCTTTAAAAACCGTGTCACTTCCTATTGGATGGTCGAAGATCGTATGTAAGGCATAGGTCACCCAGTAGTCTTTTTCAACAAAAATGGGCAAGATCTGCATCCGGTCAGAAGTGAACTGCACCGCTTGCCTGAAAAGGGTTTTGTTTTCGTGCAGCCTCATACAATATTCCATTTTTCGGCGGTACCGAGTACTTTCCCGATACCTGTCAGTTTGTATTTGGTGATAGGGTTCAAAGTTTTATAAAGTTGTTCTGTAAACGAATCCTGCTGAAGGTCGTCCAGCAAGGCGCCTACCATGGCCCTGGTTGCCGGCGGATACTTTAATGCCAGCCTGACCATGGTACCTTTATCTTTATCCGGTAAATTCAAGAGAATTGCTGAAATGCGCCTGCAGGATGATTCGATCGTGGCATCGGGTATTTTTTTGATGCAGCGAATGGCATCCAATATTTGCAGCAGGGGGATATTTTCTTTGTTGATGGTGTTTTTTTGTTTGATAAAAGAGATGGTATACCGCTCGCGTTTGAAATTGGGCCGGATTTCGTTTTTGCCAATCTGAATGGTATTACTGACCTGGGTAGTTAAGCCCAACTGATTGTAAATGCTGTAACCGGTAAGGTAGCCTATCATCTTTCCATCCTCTTCCAACAGATCTTTTACCACCTGGGCTTGTTTGGGTTGCAGGTTACCAAATGGGGTATTCTCGGGTTTGTAGTATTTGCCTTTGGACAGCTTATCAATCTTACCCGATGCCACCATTCTGTTGAGTGTTTTTATCACCGCTTCCTTCTTGTTCACCTCAGTGGTAAAGTCGGCATAGGTGAATACGTAGCCCTTGGGAAGCCTGTCTATGGTAGTTGCTATGTAATCAGATACTTTCATTGCTTGATGATTACTGCAAATATAATTGTTTTGTCCAGTTTATTATTTAAAAAACTGGACAAATTGTTGTACAAATTTGTAATTGCAAGGTATAATGCCTATTTTTGCAGGCGCAAGCGCCTGCAAAAATAGGCATTATACCCTCAGACCTCATTTTCAGGTAACTCATTAAATACCCTTTCCAGTTTTTCTTCGGTGAACTTCATGGGTTACAGTGGTATTTCATTAGCTATTAATCCCTTTATCTATTTTGCCTCTTTCCTAATTAGAAATTAGTAGATTCGTATAATTAGGAAATTCAGAGGGAATAATAGTGCTGTTTTTTCAATTATAAATTGGAACATTATAAAACACCTTCAATCCCAATCCTAATTATTGTTTTGATATTATCCGATGCATTTAAGATTTCGATTCTGTTGAAAAAATTTTCCGGGCCTAAATCCAAATACAATTTTCCAAAAACCTGTTTCGCAGAAAAAGTTGCCATGGATTTTATACCGTTCATATCAATACAAATTACCTCATTAGTTTTGAGAGATTCCAAAATCGAATTCAATATTTCCTCTCCTGAATTATTATCGCTAATAATAGGAGCGTAATCTTGCAAATTTATTGTCTTCATTTAAAGTTGATTTTTAGTTTACTATTATTATGGGGTTCAATATCAGCTATAGTAACAGGATTTTTTAACGGTAATTCAATATTTACTATTGTGCCTTTCCAAAAACAACTTTTGAAAGTGTGAACCTTACCTCCTAGGTTTCTATAGTATCCATTTTGCGAGAATATTTCAAACTTTCCATTGGTTCTGGTAACAATTTCATTTACATACCAAAGTCCAAATCCCATATGATTAGAGTTTGGTTTGGAAGTTACACCTCTTTCTACTGACTTTCCGATAATATATTCATCACTCTTATTTTTAAAGTTCTGCTTTAAAGTTTCTTTTATACCACTTCCTGTGTCTGCACAAGAAATTTGAATCTTTGACTTATTACCATGTACAACAATTATAGATAATGTGTCATTAACAGCATGTGACCAAAAATTATGAAGAATTTCTGAAAAAACCTGAAAAATCATTTCACAAGTCGTACAATCAACATAATAATTCGCTATTACAGGCAAGTATTTGTTTTTAGTAGCGTCTTTATTATAAACATCACTGCGAATTAATGCAATAGGCGCAATTAAAAAGTCATCTTTTATCTCGACTTTTAATTTTTCATATTCCCTTTTTGTCTCATTTCCGCGGATAAAGTCGGTTATTAAGCTGTCGAATCCAAAACGTTTGATTTGCTTATTCATTACATCATTGAGGTTTAGACTTGGATCCTTAAAACAATTATTTCTTACTGAGAATTCAAGAAATTTATACGTCAATAGGACTCCCAATAAATCTACCTCCTCAACCTTGTCAAAAACAATATAATATCTTTCTTTATGCATGTTTGGGATATTGAAAAAAAAATTCAGTGTCCCAATATAGGATGTAATATTGTTTTTTGTTAAATTTTTTGGAATATTGATTACTACTTCTTTATTCGCCATAATACAGTTTCGAAAATTTATCGGTAAATTCTTTCTCTTTTCTTATATCTTTTGCGCTGTAATTTGAAATAATTCTCTTGTAATAATCAAGTTGTTCCTCTGTAAGTGCGATAATTTTCTTGCAAATATACAGTCGACTTGTCGCTATAAATATTTCAATTTCAATGATTGAGTCTAACATTTCATGGGATTGGCCTTTTTGAAAATTTTTAAGATTTTCTAAT
>CAIPJU010000008.1 GCA_903865465.1 uncultured Bacteroidota bacterium | reverse complement strand
GTTTAAGAATAGTTAAATCCAATATGTTGTCTCCGGCTATTGCCAATCTTTCAAGACGCTTGTTAGAACTTAATAAAGCGGAGCTTGATGACAATTTGTTCTTTGAATTTATGAGGATTAACTGATTCAATCGTGGCATTTCAGGTAATGGAGTGTCAAAAATAGTGTCATTGAGAGCGACTAAAAGCAGTTCAAGGTTTGTAAGACCTGAAAGCAGATTGTAATCTTTCCCGGAGATTGAACCTCCGACAATAATCCTTGGATTAAATATCTTAATCAGTCTTGAAATATCCTTTAAATCATCTTCATAAGAAAGTCCTGTTCCAGGCCTGAGCTGAGCAAGCTCCGTCAGATACGGATAATAGCTTTCAGGGATTATTGAATCAACTCGTATATAATCGAGTGAAGAAAGGTCCATGGTCTTCATTTGTTTAAACCATGGAATCAGATCTCTTCTGCTATCGATATTAAGAAAGTTGATTTTCCCGTTAACATATCCTTCATCATTTTTAATTTGTAATTGAATTTTATTTTGTGATGAGTTCATAAAATAAAAAAACTTATCGTCATAAATTATCAGATCCCCCTTTCCGGCGAGCACGGCAACCGGGTTTACACTATCTGATTTATGCAATAACCTTTCGAGAGACCTTGAGTAGTTGCAGACATCAGCATTACCTGAAAATTCTACAACAGGGTATGGCTGCTTAGCCTCTTTGCATGAAGAGAAAAACATTATTGCTGCAAATAGGAATAAAATGGAATAGTTCAGGGCAGAACGCCTTTTCCTGATAGGGAATTTTGCAAGGTAATTCATGAAATTAAATTTTAAAGGCTAATTATCATAATGTTAGACTAAGGTAAACTTTTTTTGTGAATAGCCGGATGCTGAAGAGTGTAAATGTTGAAGAGCGGAAGAGTTGAAGAAGAAGGTGTTACTTCAATGACCACCGGACAATACTATCGGTATTCCGCCCTAAGTTGCTGTCGACCGAAGCCTGATTCCTGTCCCTAGTTAGACTAATTCAGAATTCATAATCAGCTTTTTACAAAAGAATCGGCATAATTTTTCAGATCACCATCCTTCGCCAGGGATTCGGATGGCTTTGCTTTTCAGTCACATTTGCTTTGATAATATATTAAGTCTTGAAAAAGCTCTTAAGGTGATTAATCCAGTTAAATGAACAAGATTTATAACATCATGATTAAGTTAAGCAGATGGCAAAATTGCGGTAAACTGGCAGGAGTAGTCACCCTTTGATAAGGTTATCTCGATGGCGGAGTTCTGGCAGCCAAAAAAGCGAGCCGGAAGTTCTGGGACAATGAAGCTCTGTCGATATTTTCCTATAGCTAACCTTTGTGTAACTCCGTGTAACATCTTGAATGGAGTAGAAATATGATACTATTTTACATCCCTGTGACAATTCATGACAATAATTTACATTCCGGTGACAGCAGTCAATTTAATAGGCTGCAATTTTGCACTACCGGTAATTAACCTAATGATATTTAAAAACCAACACTAAACATGAAAACAAAACTTAACAAGTTATTCCTGTTTTCCCTTTTTGTCCTGATCTCCTGTACAACTTCAAATGGTTCTGATCTGAGGAAGATTGTCTCTCTGGAAGGCTCATGGAAATTCTCAATCGGTGATGACAGCAAATGGGCAAATCCATCTTTCGATGATTCCGACTGGGATCAGTTAACTGTACCAGGCGACTGGGAGAGCCAGGGATACAATGATTATAACGGTTATGCCTGGTACAGGAAATCCTTCAATGTAAAGGATATACCAGAAAACACAATGATCTATCTGCTTATGGGTCAAATTGATGACGCAGACGTTGTGTATATGAATGGTACTGAAATAGGAAAAAGCGGTAAGTTTCCTCCTGATTTCAAGACTGCCTACGACCAGGAAAGGAGATACATTATACCAGTCGGACTTCTCAGGAAGAACGAAGCCAACATAATCTCTGTAAAAGTTTATGATTCCTTTGCCACAGGCGGGATAACTGATGGTGAGATAGGTCTCTACATAGATGAAGATAATGAACTTCTAAACCTGAACCTTAGTGGTAAATGGAAATTCCATACCGGGAATGACAAAGACTGGAAATCTCCCGATATGAATGACGACGACTGGAAAACAGTCAATGTACCCTCACCCTGGGAGAATGAAGGTTATGAAGATTACGATGGATATGCCTGGTACCGGCTTGAATTCACCTTGCCCCAGAACTTCGTACAAGGAGAGCTCTACCTCTCCATGGGCAAAATAGATGATCTTGACGACGTCTATCTTAATGGCCAACACATTGGGAATGTATATGACTTAAAAAGACACTCCTTTTCAAATATCAACGGTTGGGAGTATACCATTCCAAGAATCTATAAGATCCCCGAGGGAGCGCTTAAGAAAACCGGTCGCAATACAATTGCTGTAAAAGTATATGACGGCCAGGGTCTCGGTGGCATCTACGAGGGACCAGTAGGAATCATGTCGGCTGAAAACAGCAGGAGATACAAGAACAAACAACATGATGACGTACACTGGAATGGCTCATTCTGGGATTATGTTTATGAGAAAATTTTCGGAAGTGATAATTAAAATGAAGAGTTAGTATGAAACCATTATTAAAATCAAATAGAACAAGAATATTAATCCTCTCCCTTGCAATCTGTCTTATAAGTATGAACAGCAGAGCAACAGAAGGATTGGAGAATCTTGTCCTTCTTCAGAGCCTCGAAGGCAGATGGCGCTTTTCTATTGGCATGAATGAAGAGTGGACTTCTCCTAAATTTGATGACAGCAGCTGGGAATCGATTGCTGTTCCTTCACCCTGGGAAGATGAGGGCTTTAACGGCTATAACGGCTATGCATTTTACAGGAAGAGTTTTACTGTCTCTCCTGATTATAAGGGGAGGATGCTTTATCTTAACATGGGTTATATCGATGATGTTGATGAAGTATATTTTAATGGTAAGAAAATTGGCTCGACCGGCAGCTTTCCTCCAAACTACAGCACAGCTTACGATGCAGAACGGATTTATTATATCCCTGAAGAGTATATAAATTTCAACGGCCCCAATGTGATAGCAGTGAAGGTTTACGATTCTGAACAAAATGGAGGCATCGTCAGCGGCGATATTGGTCTCTATGGAGGTAAAAACTCCGTTAATCTCGATGTAAACCTGCAGAGTGAATGGAAATTCCAGCCAGGTGACGACATGCGCCGCAAGGAAGCAGATTATGATGACAAGGGATGGGGTGAAGTATTCGTACCTGCAAAGTGGGAGGATCAGGGATACAGGGATTATGATGGTTATGCATGGTACCGGAAGACTTTCGTTTACCAGTCCAGCAATGAGAAGGAGAAAATGGTCATCATAATGGGCAAGATTGATGATATTGATCAGGTATATATCAACGGAACCTTCGTCGGCTCTACAGGAACCTTTCCTAAAGGAGAGAATGATGAAGCTTCGGCAGGTGAAGAGTATAATGCCTTCAGAGGATATTATATTCCCGATGGCCTGCTTAGAAAGAATCAGAAAAATGTGATTGCAGTCAGGGTACTCGATACCGGAGGTGACGGTGGTATCTATGAGGGGCCGGTAGGAATCCTGTCACAAACCAAATATATTGAATACTGGAGGAAGATTAAGAAATCAGGAAATGATGAATAGCCGGCTATGAATAGGACTATTCTGATAATTAAGAGGGTTTAAGGTCGATTATATGGAAGGAGAAGGGTAATGCAGCCCTGCTCCTTCTACTTTTTTATCCTCCTCAATGGTCCGAAATTATCTATATTTAAAGAAATTATCCTCTCATGAATTCATCTTTGCGAAAAGTCAGTTTTTTAATAATAACGATTATAGTATTGCCAGTCGTGGTCTTTTCGCTGTTTGAAATTGGGAACCTGAGGCAGAATGAAAAAATAATACAGGACATATACAGGAATCAGCTAAATGCTATTTTGTACTCCATCAACCAGTATTCGGATGATGTAATCAGCAGCCTTGCTGTCAGGATTGAGAATAGTTCATCAGAAATTAATTCCCCTGCAAAAACTGACCTCTCAGCGACTATCAAGGAGTTACCATCTGTTAAGGGATTACTCCAATTCGACAATAAACAAAAACTTATCTCTTCCGTTCCGGAATCATGCTGCGACACTATTGTCCTTAGAGAAATTACTCGGATGATTGAGCAAAACAAAAAGATTATCACGCAATTGAAGACATATCTCCAGGGAGGATACCGCAAGATCCAGCCTGTTGTGAATCCTTCCGGCAACCTTCAGTGGATAATATTCATAACTCATGTTAGAAATAAAGAGCTTACAAACCTTTTGATAATTGATCCGGTAAAGTTCATCAGCCAGGTTCTGGATCCCAAGATCCAGGAGATAGCAAAGGGGAAATTCGACATTGCTGCTTACAGGGCCGGGGATGAGCTTCCGTTTTATACTTCAAATAAGAAATTCAAGGCAGCCAAAATTGATGAGAGGGAAGCCTTCTGGCTTCTGATAAACTATCGTATGGGCATCGGTTTAAAAGAGATAACTATAGCCGATCTTACAAGTGGCCGCCTTAAAAGGAATCTCATAATCGTAGGAATAATGGACCTTATCCTGCTTTTCGGCGCCTGGCTTATTTTCAGAAACATTCGTAAACAGGTTGAACTCTCGCAGCTGAAAAGTGATTTTGTCTCAAACGTCTCACATGAAATAAGGACACCACTTTCGCTTATTACAATCTATATTGAGACTCTTGAAATGGGAAGAGTCAGGGATGAGAAAAAAGTCAAGGAGTATTATAGTGTCATTCTAAATGAGACAAGCAGACTTTCAGGAATTGTGAACAGGATACTCAGTTTCTCCCAGATTGAAAGTAAAAAACGGAAATATTCATTTGCTCAAAGTGACCTTAATGAAATAGTGGAAAATGCCTCCATGAGTTACGGATATACACTCGAAAACAGGGGTTTTAAATACATATTCCAACCTGAGCAGAATCTTTTACCTTTTAAAGCGGACAAGGAAGCTGTTACAGATGCCATTGTCAACATCGTTGATAACGCCATGAAATACAGCATCGAAATCAAGGAGATTATTGTAAGAACCGGAAAGTCAGAAAAACATGTTTTTGTAGAAGTCGAAGATAAAGGAATTGGAATTTCTGAAAAGCATCAGAAATACATTTTCGATAAGTTTTATCGGGTTACCGAAATGAATCTGGCAAATAAGGTAAAAGGGTCGGGGCTGGGGCTTGCAATTGTAAAACATATATTGGATGCCCACGATGGAAGGATCACTGTTAAAAGCAAGCCGGGACAAGGATCAATATTCAGGTTATCATTTCCTGTAAATTAATCTGTCGGAATATGAAGAAAATATTAATCGTTGAAGACGAATTGAATATGGTCACGGGGCTGAAGGACAATCTTGAATTCGAAGGATTTGAGGTAGATACCGCCATGAACGGACGACTGGGATTAGAGAAAATAATGCAGAACAGGTATGATCTTGTTTTGCTCGATGTAATGCTTCCTGAAATATCAGGATTTGATATTTGCAAAACCGCGAGGAAAGAAGGAATTAAGACTCCAATAATTCATCTAACAGCAAGGGGTGAGGAGATTGATAAGGTGCTGGGTCTCGAGTTTGGCGCCGATGACTATATTACTAAACCTTTTAGTCTCAGGGAACTGCTGGCCAGGATCAAGGCTATGCTCAGGCGTTTGCCTGCCGAAAAAGAGGAAAATAATGAACCGGAATTCATCAATATCGGCAAGATCAGGATAAGCTTTAAAAATTACCTTGCATTTGAAGGAACTGATGAAATGAAATTGTCGCACAAAGAGTTCGAGATACTTCGCTTCCTCTATAAAAATAGCGGTAAAACAATTCACCGCGATGATATCATTAGTGCTGTATGGGGTATTGATTACGATATTACCACCCGTACCGTTGACAATTTCGTTTTGAAATTAAGGCATAAGACTGAAGCTGACCCAAATAACCCAAGAATAATTCTTACAGTCCATGGCATTGGCTACAAGATGATCACATCCTGACTGGTCTTTATAATTCCAGCTTTTTCTCTGTGGAACTCTGTGATTTCTCTGTGGAACTCTGTGTACCCTGCAAAACAATAAAGCAGAATTATTAAAGAAAATTCTTATCCAGAAATTCCTGGAATTTCTCTTTATACTGATCACTTACAGGAATGTACTCCTTCCCGAAAACGATCCTGCTGCGATCGATAGTGTCAATCTTTTCAAGATTAACGATAAAAGATCTGTGTACACGCATGAACTTTTCGCCGGGGAGCTTCGACTCGAGATGTTTTAGCGAGGCAAGCGACAATATTGGTTTTGGTTCGTTCCTGGTAAAAACCTTTACATAATCCTTCAGACCCTCGATATAAAGGATATCATTGAAGTTAATTCTCTTTATTTTATAATCGGACTTTAGAAACAGGAACTCATTGTTGGCGTCGACTGTTTCACGGGCTTTCTGCTCGAGTTTAATCAGCTTTTGTGCTTTGTTCACTGCTGTTAAAAACTCCTCGTAGCTAAATGGTTTCAGCAAATAATCAACTATATCGAGTTTATAGCCGTCGAGAGCATACTTCTCATAGGCAGTGGTAAAGATCACCTTAGGCCCTTTTGTCATCAGACGGGTGAATTCAATTCCTGAGAGATCGGGCATCTGGATATCCACAAAAACCAGCTCCACGCTGTTTTCGACAAGAAACTCTGTTGCATCGACCGGGTTATCGAACTTTCCGGCAAGCTTCAGAACCGGAGTCTTTTCAATGTAGCCGGTTACAAGCTGTAGTGCCAGAGGCTCATCATCGATAGCTATAGTGGTGATCATCAGGTAAAGTTAATTAAAAGCTTAACCTCGAAAGCAGTTTCTGTCTTGTTTATTTTAAGATCGTGCCTGCCCGGGAAAAGAAGATTAAGCCTTTTCCTAACATTTTCGAGGCCAATACCTGAATGGTTGTTTTCATTCTCATCCCTGTAGGGGGCAATACTGTTTGCACACCTGAAAGATATTGTGTTTTTCTCCGTTTCCATTCCGATATCAATGAACGATTTCCCCCTGTAACTGATACCATGCTTGAAAGCATTTTCTATAAAGGGAATGAAAAGCAGCGGAGGAACATTCATATTATCATATTTTGCAGGAAAAGATATATTAAGACTTACCTTATCGCTCATTCTCAGCTTCATAAGATCAACATAATTATTCATGAAGTCGATCTCATTACTCAAAAGAGTATTTCCATGCTCCGATTCATAGAGAAGATATCTCATCATTTTCGAAAGTTTCAAAACTGCTTTTTGTGAATCTTCGGCATTGATGCTGATAAGAGAATATATGTTATTCAGGGTATTGAAGAAAAAATGGGGGCTGATCTGGTTTTTAAGGAAGGCCAGCTCTGAATTCAGTTTTTCTTTCTCCAGCTCCTTCTGCGACTTTTCAATCTGTGAATGCCGTTCTAAAACTCTTAAACCCAGAGATAAAAACAGAAGAAATACTGAAGTAAAGAAATAATTGAACATGTGTACAAACCGGAAGGGAGGCTGTCCGAAAAATCTGCCGGGAGCAGGAGGACCGTGTTTTCCGGAATCATCGCGTGGATTCATTTTACCACTGGCTTGTTCATCGGGCCCTTTGGGAGGCTTGATCATACCTTCAGGAAGTTGAACCGGTCCCTTGGGAGTAATGATCATCTCTTCAGGTGGTTTCCTGTTATCTGCCGGAGAATTTATAGATTCATTAAGATGATCCCTGCCAATTTTAGATCTGAATATCAGCCCATTGGAGCCACTTGACACAAAATAAAAGAAAACAAGCAGAAGAAAAGCCCATGTAAAGTACTTGCTTTTTACGCTTTTGAAGAAGTACCTTGGAACAAGGATCAGATAGTTTATATAAAAAATTATACCATTAATAATATTACTGATATAATATAGCCAGATAAAATCCTTACCAACCTCCCAGCGCTGAAAAAAGTAAATTGGAAGTCCCAGAATAATCGCCCAGGCTACAAAATGGAGGAAGAATACTATTTTCTTGCCTGTAAAGATATTTTTCATTTTCTGATTCTGTTAAAAGCAGGAAACACACACGGAATCTGATCATTC
>CAIPJU010000007.1 GCA_903865465.1 uncultured Bacteroidota bacterium | reverse complement strand
GGGTAGCCGTACCAAGTAAAACCGGGGCATGATGCAGATGTCCCAGAATCACTGCCGTATCCCTGGCGTGATAACGGGGCGCCGGATCGTATTGCTTAAAACTGTTCTCATGCTCCTCATCCACGACAATCAATCCGAGATCTGTGAACGGGAGAAACAGGGCAGATCGAGTCCCTACAATTAATTGATAATCAGATTCAGGAATATTTTTATTGTTTAATTTACCAAAGTTCAGAACCTTGTTCCAGATCTCAACCCGCTCTGAATCACTGAATTTTGAATGATATATACCTGCCCTGTCTCCGAAGACTCTGGTTAAACGACCGATGATCTGTGTAGTAAGCCCTATCTCGGGCAACAGATAAAGCACTTGTTTCCCTTTATCGAGACAATCTTTGATGAGTTTAATGTAGATCTCTGTCTTACCGCTTGAAGTTACTCCATATAGTAAGGTTACCGGGTTATGGTCAAATGATTGTTTGATCTTGTTCAAGGCATCTGTCTGGGCCTGACTTAATGTCGAAATCTCTTTTACTTCCCCTTCGTAGGAGGCGAGCCTGTCGGTTTTTTTGTCAACAAGCGTAAGGATATTTTTTTTAATAAGGCCGCTAAATACCGTGGCGCTTAATCCGGTTGAATATAACAACGCCTTTTTGGTGACCCCAATTTCAGCATTAGGCTTTATTTTTTCTGATAGTTCCAGAAAACTGAATAACATTTTCTGTTGAAGCGGTACTTTCCTCAGTGAGTCGAGAGCCAGATCAAGAGCCCGGTTACTGCCAAGTCGCTCAGCTAGCTCAACAACTACAATGGTCTTGAGCCGGTAGCTTTCCTTCATCTCCTCCTCGACAGAAACTGCACCCTTGCTTAGTAGCTCTTTTACGATAACAATTGAATTCTTCTTAAGTACTGAATTATTTAGCTCAGAAATCGAGAGACTGCGTTTCTCCCGGATAACTTCAAATAAAAGTTGTTCCCGCGGAGTAAGCTTATTCCCGGTTTGTTCAGTGTAGCTGCTGTTATAATTAATTCTTGTTTCGCTCTCCAGTTTCAGACCCGAGGGGAGGGCGGCTTTCAGAACTTCACCAATGGTACAGTGGTAGTAACCGGCAATCCACTCCCATAATTGAAAATTTTCAATTGGAACAACAGGACTTGAATCAATCAGGTATTCAATCGGTTTTGTGTTGTACCCCACAGGTTTCCGGTCATGGATTTCATGAACCAGGGCCGAATAGAACTTCTTCACCCCAAACTGAACGATTACTCTCGTGCCAGGCCTGATCTGATCCCTGAGCTCGTCAGGAACATTATAAGTGAAATATCCTGCCAGTGGCAATGGAAGGATAACATCAGCAAATTGATCAGGAGTAGGGTTCATTTTAAAATAAATATCTGCAAATCTAATGACTTTCGGAGCAGAATCTGCATTATTTTATGCACCCGGAAGCGATTTATAATGTGACGAAAAATCAAACGGTATCACGACCCTGAAACTGATGTTTCTTCCCATATTAAAAATACCGGGTTTTACTCCTAAAGGAACTACCGGATTATCAAAATATTTAAGCCGGCTCATGTTCGACTGATAATTCACATTGGCAAGGTTAGTTCCTTCAATAAATAATTTAAGGATTGTTTTTCCTGCAGAATTTAAAAGGTCTCCGCCAATACCTGCACTGAGCGAATTGTATCCGGCTGTGCGGGTTTCTGTTCCATAAGCCGAAAAGAACCGATTTTGCTCACCAAAATGGTCGTACCCCAGAAAACCATAGACATTCCTGACAACTCCAAATCCTTTATTGAGCGATGCGCGTAATTCAGAATGGGTATGCAATGATGGAATAAATGGAAGATATTTTAGACTATC
>CAIPJU010000006.1 GCA_903865465.1 uncultured Bacteroidota bacterium | reverse complement strand
TAGGTAACTACTTCTCATTGATTTATACTTATTCTTTACCCATTTCACTATTCTTACATCCAAGTGATAGAATAGTTTCTGTACCGACCACTTATCTATCGTGGCATAATACCGTATTATTCCTCTTGTCATGGAATTGAGATTGTTGGCTATTGATTGTATATCATGCTTTGTTTGTTTATGAAAATCCATCTTGCTCCATTTGTCTATAATTCGTGTTCTTGATTTCATGCTGATTTCGCAATCAAACCCTAAAAACATTCCCATCTTCGATTTCTTACTCATTGGTTTAAAACTAAACCCTAGGAAGTCAAAACGATTGGGATAATTGTTCTTAATATCTCTCTTATAGTTTTTACAGAATACAATCTTCGTTTTCTCTTCACTCAATCGCAGTTTACAATCTTTTAATCTTGCTTTTACGGCTGATAATAATGTTTGACTTTGAGCTTCACTTTCGCAATGTATAACTACATCATCGGCATAACGTACAAATGTTATTGTTGGAAACTCTTTGTCAAGCCATTTATCTAGCACATAATGCAAAAATAAATTAGCCAATAAAGGACTAATAACTCCTCCTTGTGGAGTGCCTTTGCCCTCTTTAAGCACCAATCCGCCCTTAGCCTGTACAGGACTTTCCAGCCATCTTTTCAAATACATTAGCACCCACTTTTCTGACACGTGTTTTATTACTGCTTTTAGAAGTAATTCGTGTGATACTTCATCAAAGAAACTCTTGATGTCCATATCTACCACCCAAGCATAATCCCGTACATTTTCACGCACTCGGGCAATAGCTTGATGGGCACTCTTGTTTGGACGATAACCATAAGAATTGGGGCTGAAAATCTTTTCAAACCTTGGTTCTAAATGAGATTTCACTACTTCCTGAGCTATCCTGTCGCTTATGGTGGGTATGCCTAAAGGGCGTGTTCCTCCATTTGCTTTGGGGATAATAACCTCTTTTACTGGTCAAGGGAAGTAACTTCCGCTACTCATTCTGTTCCAAATCGTGTACAGGTTGCCTGATAAATTCTCATTGAATTTATTCAAATCTTCTTCATCTACTCCTGCACTCCCTTTGTTACTTCGAACTTTGCGATACGCTTCCCTAACCATTTCTTTGGTTATTGGAATAGGTCGTGATTTTGTTTCAAATAAATCTTTCATCCTTAAAATAAATTAAGTTGTTTAAATAATTGAAACTGTATGTCTGCCATCCTTCACTCCATGCTCATTACAAGCACTTCATCGTTAATACAATGGCATCCGCCATCCTTGAAAACATCGATACTATTAGCCTTATGGATATTGTCCACTTGTGCCGTTCTCTTTACAGTTTTCAAGGACTTCCTGAGTTCCTTAACAGAGCCTGGAAAAGGTTCGTGCCTGCTAAATTGCGTTTGCCCTATAGCCAGTATCACAAGTAACCGCTATAATTGTCGTTTGTCGCAAATAATACAAACTTTTGACAAAATGTAAACTAATCACACAACTTCATAACAGGTTCATTTTCATTCACCTCCCTTTTCCTTACC
>CAIPJU010000005.1 GCA_903865465.1 uncultured Bacteroidota bacterium | reverse complement strand
TGCAGATACCATTTTAAATATTAATGGTAGCCTTTACGCTTCCAATACAACAGATTCAAAAAGGTATAAGCTCTTTTCAGTAAATGATTCCACTTTCATGGCTGAAGGTTTTTCGGAAAGGATGATTTTCGGGAATGGCAATAATGGCAGGATTACACACTATACTCTTGAATATCAGGATGGTCAAAGGAGACATTTCCCTAAGGTGAAATAAATCGGTTAGTAAAATCAATGATGAACCTGTGTTTAAAAGTACTTCGAAGTATTTCATAACAATTTAAAAATATCCCATAAGATGAAAACATCCTGTGCAACAACTATTATTGCAATAACGCTTTTACTTTTTTCAAATGCTATTCAATCTCAGACAATAGATCCAAAACTCAACCAGATGGAGCTTGACATGCAATTTATAGGCAAATGGAAAGCTGAAGCAGGAAGGGATACCATAATCATAATTGAATGTAAGTCTGCATGCAATGGGGTTGAAACCCTCTATAAAACTGAAACCAGAGGGAAAGTATTATTTGAAGAAAAATCACTTCTGGGTTATGACAAAAAGACCGGTAAACTTATTGAATGCTCAGTTGATAACAAGAGTCCTGACATTGGTGTTTATGTAGCCTGGTTCACCTCCGGAAATAAAATGGAAGAAATCTTACTCGAAGACCTTCCCAATGCTGACAAAGCCAGCTCTAAAACGTCATTTGAATTTATTTCCCCCGATGTATTTGAAACAACCTATACTGAAAACAACAAAGTGACTGAAAAACATACTTTTAATCGTGAAAAATAATGAAGTGATCATCCCTGCTTACGGAAGTTTACAATTTAATGGTATTGAAGGTTATAATTACGATGCGAAGCAAATCAGCAAAACTCTTCAGAGTATTGGATTTAATGGGAAACTCTCGGTCAGTTCCATCCAAAAGTCCGAAAAACCTTATCTCATGGCACACATTCTAACATAAGATGGAATTCGCGATTTAGAATCACTTTGAAATATTTTGCTGCTCACAACAAAGATTAAATTTTTATTGATATGACAAAAAAGTTATTTCTATTTCTGATAATTAGCGCTTTCTTCCATGTTTCTGTTCATTCGCAGACTAATAATGATACTATTGTATTAAGAGATATAGAATGGGACAAATCATCTCCTGCAGGTATGACAGGTTTAACCATACCTTCTTCCGGAAGTCTCTTACAAGGGTTTATTTATAAAGCAAACGGCCCGAAAAAACATCCGACTTTAATTTTTGTTGCATGGATATCCGGGTAACGAAAAGAATCTTGATTTAGCTCAGGCAGTAAGGGCCCACGGATGGAATGTAATTTATTTTGATTACAGGGGCTCATGGGGAAGTCAGGGCAGGTTTGGTTTCAAGAATTGTGTACAGGACGTTATTAATGTGGTCAGCTTCTGCAAACAACATCAAGCCGACTTACTGATTGACACAACAAATATTGTTCTTTTTGGACATAGTATGGGAGGATGGATTTGTCTTAAAGCATTGCAGGAACTGCCAGCCATCAAAAAAGGATTTGTTCTGTCAACATGGGACATCTATGGCGACTATAAAAATGTAAAATCGTTGAAAGAATTAATCAGGAAAGTAAAGGAGGATGGGGATGAATATTTTGTTTTGAATGCACCAGTCAAAAAGATATTTAAACCTGTACTGGAATTTCCCGACTATTTTAATTTGACAAACGATGCAAAAGCATTAGCTGACAAACAAATAATAATGCTTGATGAACATTCCTCAAATAAATATATTGCTGACGCAATAAAAAATGGAAATAAGGCATACTTTGAATATCAGGTTTGGCAAACAGACCATCCTTTTACAAATAAACGAGTTTCTATGATAAACAAAGTAATAGCTTTTCTCGACAAATAAAAGTAGCCTTTCCCTGGTATATCGATCCTGTCTGGCCAGGCACATTTAATATGTTTATGTTATTGATAATCAACACTA
>CAIPJU010000004.1 GCA_903865465.1 uncultured Bacteroidota bacterium | reverse complement strand
GTTCCGTAAGGGAAGAACTGTAGAAGCTACTATTATCGGGGTAATCCTGCTCTCACTAGCAGTAATATATGGGAAATTCATCCCTGGATCTCCATTCGAGTCATGGTTTACCTTTGATCGAAAAACACTCACCATTTTATTGGCCGCTTACGGATTTCTGGCCTCCGTTCTTCCGGTCTGGCTCCTGCTTTCTCCCAGGGATTATCTGAGCTCAATCATGAAACTTACTGTGATCTTTATGCTTGCCGTAGGAATTATCATTGTGGCTCCGGAGATCAAAATGCCTTCAATTACCCCCTATATACAGGGAGGCGGGCCAATCATTCCTGGCTCCTTATTCCCTTATCTTTTTATAACGATCGCCTGCGGTGCCATCTCGGGATTTCATGCACTGGTAAGTTCAGGAACTACCCCCAAAATGATCATGAAAGAATCACATATTCAACAAATTGCGGTGGGGTCGATGCTTGCTGAAGGTATGGTTAGTATTCTTGCTTTAATAGCTGCAACAAGTCTGTTCCCACTTGACTATTTTCAAATCAATGTTTCGCCTGAAAAATTTATCCAAATATTGCCACAGTTAAAGGCATTAGGGTTCACCCAGACGAACTTACTTTCCTTATCGTCAGAGGTTAAAGAAGTTATTGCCGGAAGACCCGGAGGAGCTGTGTCGCTTGCAGTAGGGATGGCTCAGGTATTTTCAGCAATTCCAGGACTCTCTGGTCTGATGTCGTACTGGTACCATTTTGCTATTATGTTTGAGGCTTTATTTATATTGACTACAATAGATGCCGGCACCCGTATCGCAAGATTTATATTGCAGGAAGCTTTTGGGAAAGTGTATCCACCGTTTGGAAGAACTAACTGGCTTATCGGAAATCTGGTCACAAGTTTTATGGTTGTTTTTGCCTGGGGTTACTTTATTTATACCGGCAGCGTTTCGACAATCTGGCCGATGTTTGGGGTAGCGAATCAATTATTGGCAACCCTGGCACTGGCTATCGGAACATCATTTCTGATTAATCATGGGAAACGTAAATATATCTGGATTACCCTAATCCCAATGTCCTTTGTAGGTATTACCACAATAGCCGGAGGTGTAATGAACATGGTTAATATCTATATTCCCCAAATAAGCGTTCCGAAAACCAGGATCCAGGGAACTATCAATACTTTCCTGACAACTATTATCCTGATTTGTGTGTTACTTATTATTACAGAGGCTGTAAAACAATGGTTTCGGGGTGATCATAAGCCGATAACTAATCGGTGATATGTAAACAGAGTAAATAAGAATTGAAAATATCTAAATCTTTAATTTTATCCTTACTTTCCCTAATATTGCAGTTATCCCAATAATAATCATGGCATAAACAAACGATTTCACCAATCCTATGACTCCTGATTTGATGAAATCCGGGAGGGTGAAAGCGAAAGTGGCGAGACTATAATAAACATAGGGTACCAGATAACAAGTCAAGGTACTCGTGCCTGCAGGTTTGATCCAGCGAAACCAATCGACTTTCCCTTTGAGATCTACCAAGAAGTAGACCAATGCAAATAATCCAAAAGCAATTCCGTTGCACAGAAAGACCCAGGTAGGAGTAGCATGAATCTTCGAAATGATGAAATAATTCCGAAGCCAAAATCCTGCCAGAAGCAATAACGCTGCTGCACCAAGGTAGATAAACGGTAACTTTCTTCGTTTATCAGGAGATATTGCCCGGTCAATTAAGAGGGTAGCAGCGATCCCGGCAAATGCAAATCCTTGAAATGCGCCACCTCCGGGAATGGGGGTATGCAACCATTTTGCCAGATCTGCAATATTTAGCACGGTAAACAGGAACCAGAAAAAGAGCAGCAAAACTGGTAATTTACGGGCAAAAAGATAGATTGAGGCAGTGATCAGATAAGTCCAACCGATTAATCCCAAAATTCCCCACCACGATGGAGTCATATGTTCTGTTCCATCCTTTCCCCCTTTAAACAGGAAAAAAAGAACAAATAGAACTATTACTCCTAACACCTGTAAGGCATAAAACAGATATTTTTTCCAGCCAGCTTCTTTGGGATATACATTCC
>CAIPJU010000003.1 GCA_903865465.1 uncultured Bacteroidota bacterium | reverse complement strand
TTTCAAACTAATGTGCTCATTATTTGACAATTCTTAAACTTGGCGCCTTTGCGTCTCTGCATGATTTTTCTTTCTATCCCACGCAAAAGACGCTAAGACGCAAAGATGTAAAATGCAACAATATATGGTACCTTTTACTTAGTATAGGTAGAATGAATTAAACTTCTTCTATACAGGATATTTATTGGGTATATTATGTTGTATACAAAAGGTAAATAGAAACAATCCTGGTTAATCTGTATAAAACCCTATTTAATCGCAAGTCTATTAAGACTCACAGTATTTGAATACAAAGTTTTTAATTCACCGGGTTCATTTAGCTGTGGAAGTTTTTTGAGCAGCCAGATGTTCAGCAATGAGTTCCGCAGTAAAACGGCTTATCGTATCACTGTCGGTAAATACAGATTGTGTGTTATTCTGAGCCTTATAGCCTGGTCCCCCGGCCTTCCCTGTCACAACAAAGGTTCCCTCACCCGAACCTGACCAATTTGTTGAACCCTCTGCACCTACCTTTCCGTCGGCTACAAAGCCCTTGGTATGAGAAATTTGGTTTGTTGCTGAACTCCCGATAACGAAATGGGTGTTAAAAGCAGACAGATTGTTTGCTTTATCTGCATCGAGCAGCGCTTTTTCATGAACTCCGCCAGCCTGGCTCGAATCGAGAGTAATCAACATGGTAATGTTAGGGTCTAACGCCTTGGCCATAAGAATTGTGTTTAATTCATCGTCATCAAACCCGAACATATTGAGGTAAAGCGAAACGCTGCAACGCGATAGAATATGTTTCAGTATATCATGGACGTCATCCCTTCCTACATAAAAGAGGTGAAAATCCTTGCTTGCGTTGGTTGAATATGATTTCTCCTGGGTATATTGCTGGAGATCGATCAAATTAAATGTCTGAAGACTTTCCGAAGGTGTACCAAGGGTATTGCTTGGACTTTGTGCTTTATTTCCCATTTCAGTTTCTATTTAGAATTGATACAAATAAATCGCTCAATAATAATGTAAAAAACGGGATTTTACAATTTATTTGAATTATAAGTAATACCTTAATTATATGATATATACAATTCTAAAGCCATCGTACTTAATTAGCAATCCGTACTTTCATTCGGATTAACATGTAAATTTCCAACTTTAAGTACTTGCGTTAAAGGAAAATAAATGTATAACTTTGTTCGTATTCATACATATTTTACTAACCTGAACTATGAAAAAAACTACTATAATTTATACCGTAGAATCTTTTGGGGAAAAACTTCGGAAAATCGATGAGACACTTCTCAAAAATATCATAGTTATCCTAATTTCATTGCTGGCTATTTCGTGCACTAACAGCAGAAACAGACCTTTCCCAAAGGATGACCATGAGAATGAGGCACCTGTCAGCAGGCCTTTAAAATTTAGCGAAGCACAGCCATTGAATTATAAGATAATCAGTAAAGATAGTATTCGTCCACCCAGGTCTGTTCATTTCGACATTGATAAACTCCCAACAAAACCATTTGCAATAAACGATTTTAAAATACTAAGTCACCCTGCACAAACCAAAAAATTAGACTGGGATAATATACCTGACAGTTTAATCAACCTCGATACAATTGCCGCCAAACCTTTTTTAATGACACAAACAATATTGCCTAAACCTGTAATAACCAAGGCAGGGATTCCAAAATTACTGCCTGGCACCACCTCCGGCATTCTACAGTTTGGTGAAGAAGAGGGTTTACCGGGATCAAACATTACCGCCTCACTTGTTGACAGGCATGGCATTATTTGGCTGGCTACGGACAAAGGATTATGCAGATATACAGGAGAACAATTGTATACCTACAAGTTTTTGGGCAGACAATTTACAGGAGTTTTTCACATTATTACCCGTATGGTTGAAGATCATACAGGCCAGATTTGGCTCGTAACTTCCGGAGATGGTATTTATAAAATTGATGTCGATAAAGAAATCTTATGGCACGATAAGATTCAGTTCACAGGTATTGGATTGGATATTATTTGTGATCATTCAGACAAAATATGGATCTCGGGTTATGAAGACGGCCTTTATATCATAGATATCGTAAAATCGTCGATTAAAAAAATCCAATGGCCGGCGCAAACCCAAGTGGCTAATTTCACTTTCGCCTTAAAGGAGGATAAAGATCATAAT
>CAIPJU010000002.1 GCA_903865465.1 uncultured Bacteroidota bacterium | reverse complement strand
CTATCAGAACTAAAAGGGTCATATCAGCTTACCGTTTTTCAGGTTGTAGACCTGATCCATTTGAGAGGCCAAATCAGACGAATGCGTAACAACAATCAGTGAGACACCCTCTTCGCTACTTATGTGATTTAATAATTCGGCAAGATTATCTGCATTATTTTCGTCGAGGGCACCTGTAGGCTCGTCAGCGAGAATCAGCTGAGGTTTATTGATCAGTGCCCTGACCACTGCAGTCCGCTGACATTCACCGCCGGAAAGCGAGGACGGTTTTTGGTTTCTTAGTTCCCAAATTCCAACTTTTCTGAGCAAATATTCAGCCCAATCCTTTTCGGCTTTGCCGGCAATACCTTTAATTGGTAAGGTTGGCAGCAGCACATTTTCCCATAAAGTACATTGTGGCAACAGATGATGCATCTGAAAGACGAACCCAAGTTCCTGATTACGGAAATGTGCAAGTTCCTTCTGCGAATAGCCTGTAATATTGGTCCCTTTGAAGGCAATCTCACCCGAATCAGCCTGATCAAGTGTGCCGATCAAATTTAACAGGGTTGTCTTCCCTGAACCGCTCGGACCTGCAATTGCAATTTTCTGGTTAGTATATACCTCTAAATTAAGGTCGTCAAGGACTTTTCTGAAGTTGTTTTTCAGGGGATCGCCATAATTTTTGAAAATATGTTTTAATTGCAGAATCATCATTTCTTGTGGATTAAAAACTTGTGTGAAAAAGGTTAGTTCGGCTTAAAGCATTTGATAAACTCCTATCATTTGCCTGGCGTGATCATGAATATTGAAATTTGATTCGACCCCTTCCCTGGCCTTCAGGCTAATGGTATTTAATTTTCCTGGATCAACCAATAATGCGGCTAATGCTTCACAGAGTGCTTCAGGTGTATTAGGCTGATATACAATACCTCCATTTGAAATATTTATGATTTCAGGGAATGCGCCCAAAGCTGGCTGGACAACTACAACCCCTGAAGCCATTGACTCCAAAAGATACATTCCGAACGCCTCGCCATTTCGAACAGGAACAGAGATGACAGAAACCTTGTTGAAGAATTGTTGCCTTGAAGAATCCTCAAAATCTCCGAGAAATTTAACCTGGGCCAAAAGCTTTTCACCAATCAGTTTTTTCCGTATTTCCTTGATGTAACCAGTATCAGATCCGGTGGAACCACCGGTTACTAAAAGCATTACATCTTCAAATCCGACTCTTTTTTTCAATTGAATAAAGGCATCAACAACAATATCCAATCCGTTTTCAGCGCACATGCGAGAGATAAAGCCAATATTGCGTTCCTTTTGGTACGCCGGAATAAAGGTATAATCATCGGGATCAACTCCAAGATATAAACATTTTATTTTTTCAGGCGGCAAATTCATCCGTTTCTTCATTACTTCTGAAAAATAGTGACTTACAGGAATAAAGAGATCAACATTCTTTGCCTTTTCACTCATCAGTTTCCAAATCTGTTCCTGATATGAAGGTTGCATTGTGTCGACCCATACATCTTCATCCTGTAGAGAACAGACTACAGGTACGTGAAGTCTTTCTTT
>CAIPJU010000001.1 GCA_903865465.1 uncultured Bacteroidota bacterium | reverse complement strand
TAGTTTATTATTAATTTCATTATCGAAGGTTTCAAGCCGCAATCTTCGACCCTGGGGAGCATAGAAGCCGGGTGCAGAGATTGTTATTCCTTTAATAAAGTCTTCATCCTTAAATAATTCTATGAGGCTTTTATCAGCATTTACTGCGTAGGGGTAGGAGAGAGTGTCGGGCCATTCAAGATAGTCGGCAAGCGAATCTGATACACCTGAATTAAGTATCCAGTCATACCCTTCATAAAAATGAATCAGACCATCAAACCCGACTGCTGTTTCGGCAAGAATAGCCGAACCGACAGGTATGTCAGATCTTAATCCCCCGGAGGTTCCGAGTCTTATAATTGTCAGCGATACAGGTTCTTCCTTTATTATTCCGGTTTCAAGATCGATATTAACAAGGGCATCCAGCTCATTTAAGACAATATCAATATTGTCGGTTCCGATACCAGACGATATAACCGTAAACTCAGTGTTATCATAATATCCGGTTACAGTCCGGAACTCCCTGTTCTCTTTCCTGACTCTTATCTCCTGCATCATTGAGGCAATCATATCAACCCTGCCAGGATCGCCTACTATAATTATTTTATCACAAATATCTCCGGGAAGAAGATTTAAATGGAAAATGCTTCCATCGTTGTTTTTAATTAGTTCTGTTTTCTTTTGCATCGGAAAAATTTAAGTGTCAAATTTAGTAAAGACAATCTAACTGCAGAAGATGAATCTGAAAATTATTTTCATGATTACTAAACTTTGATGCGATTAATAAAAGTAGCTGTAAAACAAAGATCTCAGAAGATTTAAAAAACCTTAATAATCATTCAATTTATGAAATTCTTTAATAAACCCTAAAATAGCGCTGTTTGGCATTTAGCCAAAAGGGAGTAAATTTGCGAAAACAAAAACCGGAAATCATGATACAACGAATCCAGTCACTCTATCTTGCAATGGTGGCCTTACTCTCTTTATTATTAGCTAAAATCAGTTTCTTAAATTTTATTGATGGAACCGGTTCAAAAATAAATATCACATTGGGAGGTATTATGAGAATTGATGCAGCTGGAGCAAGCCAGCAGCCAGAGTATGTCATTGGTTATTCGGTTTTCGTGATTCTCATATTGCTGATATCAATTCCTGCAATATTTTTTTATAAAAACAGGAGAATCCAGTCAGTCGTAACGCTTGGGCTTATCGTTGTTATAATTTTTCTGTACCTTGTTTCACTTTACTATTCCTTGTCGCTAATTGAGAAGTTCAAAACATCATTCCACCCGGGAATGGCCTTATTTATTCCTGTATTGATGCTTCTCTTCTCAATTCTTGCATACAGGGGAATAAAACATGATGATAAGCTTGTCAGGTCGTACGACAGACTTCGTTAATAGGAAACAGAAAAAGGCTTCGTCAGATAATACTCATATTTTCCTGAGTGGTGATCTTTTCGCAATAGTGGCATTTCAGAGCCACGTTCTTTTTTGAAACCACCCTGAATCGTGTAATAACATTTTCAAAGTTGGTTATGCACTTTGGGTTCATGCATTTTGCTATCCCTATGATGTTATCGGGAACTTCAACAACCTTTTTTTCTACTACTTCATAGTCTTTGATTATATTCAGCTTGGCATCGGGAGCCACAAGAGCTATCCTGTTAATATCTTCGTCTTCAAAGAAAACACCTGAAATTTTTATTATCGCCTTCCTTCCAAGCTTATCACTTTCCAGGTTGGTACCGAAGGTAATCTGATTTTCAATTCTGTCGAGACGCAAAATCTGAATTACCTTGAAGAGGCTGCTTGCAGGTATATGGTCAATTACTGTTCCATTCTGAATGGCGCTGACACTCATTAATTTTGATTCTTTCATGGTGCTTGGCTGGTTATTTAATTCCTAACAAAGAACATACAATTGCCTGACGTGTATAAACCCCATTCAGTGCCTGATCGAAATAATAGGCTTTTGGATTGCTGTCGACATCCTGATGGATTTCATTCACCCTGGGAAGCGGGTGTAGTATGCGCATAGTGGGTTTTGTATTTTTCAGCATGGAATCCCTTAAAACATAAACATTC